>DUQT01000268.1 GCA_012837655.1 Actinomyces sp.
GCCGCGTAATCTACGTTGGTAAGGCAAAAAATCTGCGCAACCGGCTGACCAGCTACTTTCAGGATCCCGCGAACCTGCATCCGCGCACGCAACAAATGGTTTTCGCCGCGTCATCCGTGCAGTGGACCGTTGTTGCAAACGAGGTCGAGGCTCTGACTCTGGAATACTCCTGGATCAAGCAGTACGACCCGCGCTTCAACGTCATGTATCGCGACGACAAGTCGTACCCATACCTGGCGGTTTCAATGGGGGAGGAGATTCCCCGCATGCAAATCATGCGCGGCGCCCGGAAGAAAGGTGTCCGTTACTTCGGCCCGTACTCTCACGTTTGGGCAATCCGTGAAACCGTAGATCAGCTCCAAAAAGTGTTCCCCGTGCGCACGTGCTCGCAGGGCGTTCTTCGACGCGCACAAAGCCAAGGCCGCCCCTGCCTACTTGGCTACATTGAACGCTGCTCCGCGCCCTGCGTTGGCAAGATCTCCATCGAAGACCACTACAAGCTCGCCGAACAGCTAACCCAGTTCATGTCCGGCAAAGTCGGCCCATATATTCGCGATCTTCGCACCCAAATGAAGGAGGCCGCAGCTGAGCTCGACTTTGAACGAGCGGCCAAACTTCGCGACAGTCTGGCCGCAATCGACAAGGTACTGGAGCAAAACACAGTCGTACTTGACGATGGCACTGACGCGGACGTGTTCGCCCAGGTCGTCGATGAACTTGAAGCCGCCGTCCAGGTTTTCCACGTCCGCGGTGGCCGTATTCGCGGTGTGCGCGGCTGGGTAGTTGATCGGCCCGGTGACGCCACCGAGGCTGACCTCATGCAAAAACTCCTGCAGCAGGTTTATTCAGAAGCCGCTGAAGTCGATCAAACGGCCCGCGAACTAGAAGACGCAGTCTCTGTTGACGATGTTGAGCACGCACCGACCTCCGCAATTCCACGCGAAGTCCTAGTTTCGACGCTGCCCTCCGATGTAAAGGCTGTGCGTCAGTGGCTGGAACAGATGCGAGGATCGAAGGTATCTCTGCGAGTCCCACAGCGCGGTGACAAACGCGCCCTTATGGAGACAGTCACGAATAACGCTCAACACGCGCTGCGCTTACACAAGACGCGTCGCGCGGGCGACCTAACGCAACGGTCCCAAGCCCTAGAAGAGCTGGCCGAATACCTGGATCTACCTTCCGCGCCCCTGCGCATGGAGTGCTACGACGTCTCCCACACAATGGGCACAAACCAGGTCGCCTCAATGGTTGTTTTCGAAGACGGCGCGCCACGCAAATCCGACTACCGTCACTTCACGATCCGCGGCGAACACGGCGACGGCGCAACAGACGACACGGCCGCCATGCGCGAAGTCCTGACCCGTCGTTTCAAGCGCCTACTTGCAGAAGAAGCGGGTCGCGAAGGATATGACGAGGACGGAATTGCGCTCGCCTCCGGCCCCGTGGATCCAAACACTGGCCGACCCCGCCGATTCTCGTATCGGCCGGACCTGGTCGTGGTTGATGGAGGTCTCCCGCAGGTAAACGCGGCCGCTGACACTCTCGAGGAACTCGGCGTCGACATAGCGGTCGTTGGCCTAGCAAAACGACTTGAAGAAGTGTGGATTCCTGGCGACCACTACCCGGTCATCCTGCCAAGAACCTCGCCTGGGCTATACCTGCTGCAGCATCTGCGCGACGAGTCGCACCGCTTCGCGATCTCGCACCACCGGAAGAAGCGCGGCAAGTCCATGACCCGGTCCATCCTGGATGATATTCCCGGACTTGGACCTGCACGCCAGCACGCCCTCCTGAAAGAATTTAAATCTGTAAAGAAAATTCGACATGCAAGTATCGACGAACTGACGACGGTCGAGGGGGTTGGGCCTGCGCTTGCGAAGTCGATTTTCGACTTCTTCCATCCCGGCGAAGGCGATGATCAGGCGGCGAAGTGACCCGAATGCTGGCACACTAGAGATATGACTGACGACACTGCTGAACCCGTCGAAAACAACGATAATCCTCCCACGGTCCCGGCTGGGATCCCGATCCTGGATCAAATGTCGCGCCTACCAAAGGCAAGCGACCCCGAAATGATCATCATCACCGGCATGTCCGGTGCGGGACGTACGCGCGCATCGATGGCGCTTGAGGACCTCGACTGGTATGTAGTCGACAACCTCCCACCAACGCTACTGCCGGCACTCGCTGGAATGATGACTTCCGACGGCACGGGCGTGCACAGGCTCGGCGCCGTTGTGGATGTACGGTCGCGTGAATTTTTCCATGACCTCGAGGACGTTCTTGCCAAACTAAATGAAGAGAACATCGCATACCGCGTTGTGTTCCTCGATGCGGATGAGGCCGTTCTTGTGCGTCGCTACGAGTCAAACAGGCGACCGCACCCGCTGCAGGGAGACGGACGGATCTTGGACGGCATTAGGCGCGAGCGGGAACTGCTTGCCCCGTTGCGTGCTCGTGCGGACGAGATCATTGACACCACGAACATGAGCGTGCACGACCTCAGCCGTCACATGCGTGACGTGGTTGCGGACGCGAAGGATCTTCCGCTAAAGCTGACCGTCATGTCTTTTGGGTTCAAGTACGGTCTGCCGCTAGACGCCGATCACGTGTTGGACGTGCGTTTCTTGAAGAATCCGTACTGGGTTTCTGAACTACGCCACCTAACAGGCCGCGATCAGCCCGTCGCAGAATACGTTTTGGGCCAACCTGGCGCGGAGGAGTTCGGCGTTAAGTACGCTAAACTTTTGGCGCCCATGATCCGCGGCTACCTGAATGAGTTGAAACCTTTCGTCACAATTGCCGTAGGATGCACGGGTGGCAAACACCGTTCGGTTGCAATGGCCGAACTGATCGCAGCAACTTTGCGAGATGAAGATTTCCCTGTTCGAGTGATCCACAGGGACTTGGGAAGGGAATAGGTAATGACGGGCCTTTTGGACTCTGATGGGTGGCCTCGGCGCGGCGCATCGGGTACACGAGTGGTCGCATTTGGAGGCGGTCACGGCCTATCAGCTACTTTGCGTGCCCTGAAGCATATCACCCACGAACTAACTGCGGTTGTAACCGTCGCTGACGACGGAGGGTCATCCGGTCGACTGCGCGCCGAAATGGACGTGCTTCCACCCGGTGACCTACGCATGGCGCTGGCCGCCCTCTGTGATGACACGGAGTGGGGCCTAACTTGGCGCGATGTTATGCAGCATCGGTTCAAGACCAAGGGAGAGCTCGACGACCACGCTTTAGGCAACCTGCTGATCGTGGGCCTGTGGCAACTCCTCGGCGATCAGATTGATGGTTTGGACTGGATAGCTCGACTTCTTGGAGCACACGGCCGCGTCCTCCCAATGGCGGATGTGCCATTAGAAATTGAAGCTGACCTGGAAACCAAGGACGGAATTTCAACTGTTCGCGGCCAGTGCGAGGTCGCCACAGCACCCGGTATTGTGCACGACGTTCGCCTGATTCCCGAAAATCCCACCGTTCCCGCGGAGGTGCTAACCGCGATCAGCGAGGCCGAGTGGGTCGTACTAGGACCCGGTTCCTGGTACACATCCGTGCTGCCGCACCTGCTGGTGCCGCAGCTGCACGACGCCCTCGTGTCAACGAACGCTCGACGCGCCCTGATTTTGAATCTCACAACGCAGGTAGGGGAGACAGACGAACTTTCGGCCGGCGACCACGTGCGCGTATTGGCAAAGCACGCTCCCGATCTGGCGCTGGACGTGGTTATCGCGGAACCGGCTATGGTGGATGATATTGGAGATCTCGAAGACGCCGCGCGCGATCTAGGTGCGCGCCTTCTTCTGCGTCAGGTTTCCATTGGAGGTACGCGCCCCCTGCATGATCCCCTCCGGCTTGCAGCAGCGCTAAGAGACGCTTTTGAAGGAGTCCTTGGCGAGGTCGGGCGCCCCGAAACTTGGCTCGCTTAGAAGGCAGTGTTTTCGAACATTTGCGTTTTGCGCTGAATTGGAAGGTTTATGTCACTCACTTTGTCACTGAAGGAAGAGCTGGTCACCCAGCGGGTCTCGACAGTATCCGAAATGGCCGCCGAGGTCGCCGCACTCTTGCGCTTTTCGGGTGGCCTGCACCTGGTATCCGGGCGAATTATTATCGAGGCCGAAGTTGACCTTCCCGCAACCGCAGCCCGGTTGCGCGCATTCCTGGCAAAGCTGTACTCAGTGAACTCCTCAGTCGTGATCGTCTCCGGCGGTGCCCTGAAGAAGGGCGACCGTTACGTCGTTCGCGTCGTCGAGCGCGCTGACCACCTTGCGCGCATGACCGGCCTCATTGATGGAAGGGGACGTCCCGTTCGGGGACTGCCTCCACAGATCGTTTCTTCTGGGGATGCCGAGGCCGTGGCTGCGTGGCGCGGTGCGTTCTTGGCGCGCGGCTCTTTGATGGAACCCGGTCGGTCTTCCGCGATGGAGATTACATCGCCCGGCCCCGAGGCGGCGCTAGCGATGGCTGGGTGTGCCCGCCGGATGGGTGCGAATGCGCGCGTGCGGGAGGTGCGTGGGGCACACCGCGTCGTAGTGCGCGATGCGGAAGCTATCAGTTCCATCTTGAAGGAACTCAACGCTCCGGAAACCATGGAGGTTTGGCACAAGCGGCGCGAGCGTCGAGAGGCCCGCGGAAGCGCAAACCGGTTGGCTAACTTTGACGATGCAAACCTGCGTCGATCCGCACGGGCGGCTGTCGTTGCAAGTGCGCGGGTAAAGCGTGCCTTTGAGATCCTGGATGACGAAATCCCAGACCACCTTCGCGAGGCCGGCGAGCTACGCGTGAAGCACGGCGAAGCTTCCCTGGAGGAGCTCGGCAAACTCGCAAGCCCACCGCTCACTAAGGACGCGATTGCCGGTCGGATTCGCCGCCTACTTGCTATAGCTGACAAGAAGGCCCACGAAGAGGGGATTCCCGACACCGAGGCCGACCTGACGACCGACATGCTCGAAAACTGAGCGGGCACTACTTCCGATCGGTACTGCACTTGCCGGTGGGCTCGTTACTACCTGCAAGTGAATCCTCTGTTACTTGCAAGTGGTTTCGTTACGGCCTGCAAGTGGTTTCGTTGCTACTTGCAACTGGTTTTGTTGCTACCTGTAAGTGGATTCGTTGTTGCCCATGAAATCGCACAGTCAAGCTGAGAGCTGAACCACAGGAACGCGCGCAAGTTCAACGAAATAGCGAAAATACTTACAAATTCCTTGGCCTAATCTTTGAAAATCCAAAGAATTCGTTAATAAATCGTAATCTGGGTCCTCCGAACCTGCTAAATGTCGTCAGACAGTGTAAATTTAGAAGTGCTGGAACCGCAGAACACTGCGGACTGCGCGCCATCTTAGAGGGGCTCGCAGTTTCATCAGACGACAATGCGCCTAA
>DUQT01000269.1 GCA_012837655.1 Actinomyces sp.
AGATTTTCGGGTTCATGCCCTCGAGTCATTTCTAGAGCAGGGGTTCCCACTTCGCCAATGGTCGTCCACCGGGTACGTGGTTCCAAGGCTCGCCCTCGCTCATGGGAAGGGATAGTAGTTCGGGGATGAAGCTCTTTACGACGCGAAAACCCGCATCGGACACCGGTTCCGGAAGTCGTGCGGTGAGGTCGACCCAAATGTGGCTGGCTCCCGCGGCGGTGACATCCTCGCTGGTCAGCAAGACTTCTTCGTGGTGAGCTTGAACACTTGTAAGTTTCGCTTCCTCGTCCCAAACCTTCCACGCAGATACGCCGTGTGTGCTCGCCCAAAAACTCATGCGACGCTCACTTAGATCTGCGAAGGTATCGGTAGCTACGCCCTCAAACTTGTCTTGGTTTCGCCCCGTCATTTCAAGGAGTAGCGCCCCAACTTGTAGAGCTTCAATACATGCGTGCAGTGCAGCGCACGCGGGGCACGTTTTTAGTGAGCTTCCCACTGCCGCGTAGTTGTCGTGGACATTCCACGCAACATAGGTCCATGCTGATCCGATGCGAGATTTTACGCGGTATAGGTGCAGTGGAAAGCTCTGTTGCAGCTGCTCGAGCTTTCTGGTGGATCGGCACCGGACGTCAATCGACTGGACGCGCTCTATTTCACCGAGACCGTTCCATGCGTGCGTCACGGCGTCGCGTTCGATTAGCTCACGCAAACTCGAGTCGATAGCCGCCTCAAGCCCGATGTGTGATGCGGTTCCTGACGGCGTGCCAAACCAGCGTCGCCCTTGCGCAGTCTTGCTGGTAGGTAGGTTGACCCACTCCGCGTCTACCAGTACGACGTCGGTAACCGTCTGACCGTCTTTCGTCCTTACGCGCTGAGCGCGAATCCACTTTGTATCGTTCGCGGGAGAGGGAAGCCGAAGAGCCTTTGTAATCCGAGGCAGACCCGCGTCTGCTTGGTCAAACGGCCGGACAAGGTTGCCGTCTGCATCGCCACTGGACTCGCCAAGGTTGCCGTCTGCATCGCTGCGGGGGCCACCAAGGTCGTCATTTGTTCCGACAGAATGCCGTCCAAGATCCCCAGAGGAACCTAGATGCGGACGTAGCGCGTAGCGTTCGACAGCTTCGCCGACACCGCGACGCAAAACGCCCGCCATAGTGAGGTCCCACGCCCCAACCCGGTCGTCGACGCCGAAATCGTCCGACCCAAGCCGCTGCCCCACGTCAATGATCAGGTTGTAAATCGTCGGAACCGAATCCACCGCAGCCAGTTCATAGCTGGAAACCAGGCCGACCTCGGGCTCGAGAAGCTTCGAAAACAACTTCGGGTCACGCATATTGCGACGCCATCTCCTCAAAAATCGCATCCAAGAACGCCGGGCTCGCAGTTCCCAGCGGAAGCATATTTCCCGACCACTGGCTCAGCGTTTGCTGCACGAGCACCTCACGATCGACACTGGCCATGCGCTCCGTCGCAGCGGCGTTCAGCGGCCCACCAATCCTCGTGACAAAGTCCGCTAGAGACTCGCCCAACTCATATTCAAGGCGCGATAAAGCCGTTTTCGATCCGTATCCAAATTCGCCAATACGCGACATGACAGGATTCACGAGGGCGATGCTGGCTTCAAGTTTTGTTACATCAGCAAGCGAGGATAACTCATTGGCAAGATACCAAAGCGGCCAGACCCAAACCGTATGGGATTCTTGAAGCTGTACCTGATGCGTTCGGGCGGACAGCTTTGCAATGCTAGCCATCAGGGATTGATCTTCCCCCGCTTGTTCCACGCCAAAAACTTGCCTCGCATACCGACTGGCATCGCTAAACATGTCTGCGAACCGCTCATGATCCTCAGCGTTAGCCACTGAAGCTACTCCTGCAGTTCTCAAGACAATTTCGAGGACGCCATGCAGAACCTGTTGCCTGCTGAGGTGTGCGTACACATTTGGAAAGTGCTGATACTCAAACGGCTCAGCATGTCTGCGCATTACGAGCCGGCGCCGATGTGGACCTACCTGCAGGACCGCATTCACATTGGCCTCAGAACCCGTCCCAAGCGTGGTGGGAATCAGCGTGACACCACTGCGGTTTCCTTGCGGAATCGTAGCGATACCAGCACGGCCTCGTGAAACGTATGGACGAATATTTTCGTCTTCATTCCAAATCGCAAGCTTTACTTTGTCGAGGACGCTACCGCCCCCAAACGCATGCACGGCCTCGTGCTGCGCGG
>DUQT01000270.1 GCA_012837655.1 Actinomyces sp.
CTTGCACTTGGTTAGATTCATAAGTTGGTAGCCGCAGTTGCTGAGAACGACATTTTCCTGCTTTGCGTAAGGAGGTTCACCGTGGACAGCCTGTTGAAACTTTTCGGACTCGACGAAGGTAACTCTTTGGACATGGCGTCGGTAAGGATGGCGCAAGATAGGTATGCGGTTCCTGCTGCTCTGAAACAGGTACGTGAAGAAAACGGCATTAGCCAAGAAGAAGCCGCGCGGCGCATGGGAACCGATCAGGCAACAATTTCTCGCATCGAATCCGGAAAACGTGACTTACACATGTCTACCCTTCACCGTTATGCCGATGCTGTACATGCCGAAGTGACAATGAGAGTCAGCAATTCTGAGCGTGCTCATGTATGCGGGTTTCCCGTAGAAAACGCCTGGGAAGTGAGCGTTTCCGAGTACGACTTGCAGATACAGGAAGCATAAGAATGGAGCAGAGCAACTAACCGCCCAAGGTTGTTGGATCCGTAATCTGCACCGGGGTGAATGATGGACGCTACGAAGAAAAGTTGGCAATTCGTTCTTAGCTGATCGTGGAATCGCCGTAATGTACCCACCACTGCGTCAAGCCTTCTCCTTGTTGAACTATCAGCTGGGCCTTCCTCATTTGCAGCTTCCACCGCAATTGGGAGAAGAGATAACTCATAAAATCGTTAACTCTCAGAGTGGCGACGACTTGCTCATGTTTGAAGAAGAGTAGATGAGAGTCCGTATCATCGTTACCTGAGAAGTCTGATTGCCCCAAAAACTCTTGTCAATTCTTTGATCTCCGTGGGGGTAATTTTCAGATTCTCTAAAAGCGTTTTCCTAGGAGAATTACCCCCAAAATTACCCCCTCAGCCGCCAAATTTCCCCGACTGAGCGTGAGCAGGTGCGCAGACACACATGCCTCCGGTTTTGTGTTTTCCGCGTAATTCCAGGGTGATGTCGACTTTTGCGCATGAAATAAGCCCTCCCAGCTACTGCTGAGAGGGCCGCTGTGGAGATGCCGGGAATTGAACCCGGGTCCAACGATCAACCCTAATGCCTTCTCCGAGCGCAGTTTGCCAAATATTTCTCGGCCACTAGCAACATGCAAACCTGCAACTAGGTGGCCCAGTTGAGTAAGTGTCGGTCACCATCCCCCAACATGGTGGCAACCCAGTGGCTCATAAAACGACGCCAGGATCCAAACTCAGAGCTTTGTTTGGGCTGACGGACTTGCTCGCTAGCTTAGGCTGCGAGTGCGAAGTCGGTGCGGTTATGTTCAGCACCTATTGTTTTGAATACATGGTTATCGAGTGCAGTAAACATCCTCGGCTCGCTTCTCATTAGCTGAAAATCGCTGTCGAAACCGATCATCCCCCTATTGAGTTTTCCTCATCCACCAACAACACGCCCGCCGGCAAAAATATTCCCAGCAACCAATCCCGTCGCAACCAATCAAGCAGATTCCAACGAAAAGTCGCGTCTTATCAGTGGACCTTCCATTGTACGAGGGCGTGGCTCGCAAACGCAAGGGGCGACAGGGTTAGACGTGTGAGGGCGTGGCTGCCAAAACAAGCGCCAACAGGCTTTAACGCGGGAGAGTAGGACCGACGCGGGAGCCACAGGCTTACGCCGAGTCGGCCTTGCCGGCCCCCATGTTTGTAAAGTTCGACCTATCAAACTATGCTTATTTATAGCCCGTAACTCTTGGTTGTTTGAGGTGACTTAGTTGCCATTCGTTCAAAATCGCAGGCGTAAGCTGTTGCCTCTATTAGGTCCTGCATTCGTTGCCGCAGTAGCCTACGTAGATCCAGGTAACGTAGCCGCAAACATTTCTGCGGGAGCCACCTATTCCTACATGCTGGTATGGGTACTCGTCCTCGCAAACGCAATGGCGGTCATCGTCCAGTATCAAAGCGCGAAGCTCGGCCTCGTGACGGGCCGTTCCCTGCCAGAACTCATCGGTGACCGCTTGACGAAGCGACGCCGCATCGCCTTTTGGATTCAGGCAGAAATAATCGCTGCAGCTACTGACCTAGCCGAAATTATTGGTGGCGCCATTGCGCTGCAACTGCTGTTCGGACTACCACTCCTAGCAGGCGGCATTATCGTCGGCGCAGTTTCGATGGTGCTACTTGTATTCCAAAACGAAAAGCGTCAGCACCAATTCGAGGCCGTAGTGGTCGCCCTCCTCGCGATCATCACCTTCGGGTTCCTCTCCGGATTGTTTTTCGCCCCTCCATCCGCAAGCGGCGTGCTATCAGGCTTGGTACCCAGGTTTTCTGACACGAACTCCGTGTTGATTGCAGCGTCGATGCTTGGCGCGACCGTCATGCCGCATGCGATCTACCTGCATTCTTCCCTCGTCAATCACAAGTTTTCCCACAAAAACCGCGACCTTCCGCACCTTCTTCGCGCCACGAAAACCGACGTGGTGTTCGCACTCGTGGTGGCAGGGCTTGTAAATATCGCACTACTTCTCCTCGCGGCCTCCGCCCTAGGCGGGCAGACCGGCACGGACAGTATTGAAGGCGCACATGCAGCAATCGAGGCCGCCCTCGGCCACGGCGTCGGTGTGGTGTTCGCAATTGGGCTCCTCGCGTCCGGGTTGGCTTCTACCTCTGTTGGCGCTTATGCGGGCTCAGAAATCATGGACGGACTCCTTCACATTGAAGTGCCTCTATGGCTACGCCGCCTAATCACTCTCATTCCCGCCCTGATCGTGTTGTGGGTGTACCCGAGTCCCTCCTGGGCGCTCGTCGTTTCACAAGTCGCCCTCTCGTTCGGCATTCCATTCGCGATCGTGCCGCTAACCCGATACACGTCGGATAGGGAACTGATGGGCAAGTATTCCGACGCCCTACCCATGAAAATTGTTATGGGCGTGATTTCGACCCTGATCATCTGCCTAAATCTCGCCCTCGTATATCTAACTTTCAAAGGCGTGGCTGTCTAAGATCCCGCACGGTCCCCGAAAAAG
>DUQT01000271.1 GCA_012837655.1 Actinomyces sp.
GAACGGCATCCGAACCGTGCTTGTCCAGCAGACCCATCGGAGTTACGACGTTGCCCTTGGACTTCGACATCTTCTTGCGATCCGGGTCCAAAATCCAACCCGAAATTCCCGCGTGCTTCCACGGCAAACCATCAAACTCAAGGTGAGCTCTCAACACCGTCGAGAACAGCCAC
Source organism: Actinomyces sp. (assembly GCA_012837655.1). GTDB lineage: Bacteria > Actinomycetota > Actinomycetes > Actinomycetales > Actinomycetaceae > Gleimia. Next base: position 174 of record DUQT01000271.1, read on the forward strand.
GTACGAATAATGTCCTGACCCTGCGGACGCAGGTCCATCGGGTAAACGTTGTGGAACAGCTTGTCGTCTTGTAACCAGCCACCCGCGATCTGCGGGCTCAGTGACGACGTCGCCCAGGTGTCCATAATGTCTACCTCAGCAGCAAAACCGCCAGGCTGGTTGCGCTGTGCCTCCTCGTACCCTTCCGGTACATCCGTCGTGGGATCGATCGGCAGTACATCTTCGGACGGCGTAATAACGTCCTCATAATTCACATTGCCGTTTTCGTCAATGCGGTACCACAGCGGGATTGGAACACCGAAGAACCGCTGGCGCGAAATCAACCAGTCCGAGTTCAGTCCCTGCACCCAATTGTCGTAGCGAACCCGCATGAAATCGGGGTGGAATTCAAGCTCCTTACCGCGTTCAATCAGTTCGTCGTTCAAACTTATTGTCGAGGACGGACGCGTGTACTCTTTTCCACCATTGCGGATGTACCACTGGCGCGACGTTACGATCTCCAGGGGCTTGTCGCCCTTTTCGAAGAAGTTCGTCATACGCTTCGTCGGCTCGGGATCACCGATCATGTCGCCGGACTTGGTTAGCGCGTCAACGATTGTTTGGCGAGCAGAGAACGTGGTCGCGCCCTCACATGCCTTGTACAGCTCACGGCCGGACTCGTCGGTAATCCATTCGGGGACGCCGCGCTGAATGCGGCCATCCTTAGCCAGGATGGAACGCAACGGCAGGTCAAGTTCGCGCCACCACTGAACGTCAACTAGGTCACCGAACGTACAGCACATCGCGATACCGGAACCCTTGTCCATCTCCGCGAGCGGGTGGGCAAGAACGGGAACCTCGACGTTAAAGCCGGGGGACTTCACCTTGGTGCCGAACAGGTGCTTGTAGCGCTCATCGTCCGGGTGCGCGATAAGGGCAACACACGCGGGCAGAAGCTCTGGACGAGTCGTTTCGATAACTACGTCCTCGCCGTCATTTCCATGGAATTTGAAGGAATGGTAATGGCCGGGGTATTCACGCGGTTCCAACTCTGCCTGCGCAACAGCGGTTTGGAACGTGACGTCCCACAGGCCCGGAGCTTCGGCCTGGTAGGCCTCTCCGCGCGCAAGGTTACGAAGGAATCCGGCCTGTGCGACCTTCTGGGCCGGCGCACCAATGGTCTGGTAGTTGTGCTTCCAATCAACCGAAAGCCCAAGACGGCGCCACAGCTCTTCGAAGCCCTTCTCGTCCTCAACGGTCAATTCCAAGCACAGCTCAATGAAGTTCTTACGCGAAATCGGTAGCTGGTCCCTAACCTTGACCGACTTAGTATCGCCCTTAAAAGGCGGCTCGAAGTTCTCAACGTAAGGTAGGCTCGGATCGCAACGAACGCCGTAGTAGTTCTGAACGCGACGCTCGGTCGGCAGACCGTTGTCGTCCCAACCCATCGGGTAGAACACGTTCTTTCCACGCATACGCTGGTAGCGCGCCACCGTATCCGTGTGCGTGTAGGAAAATACGTGACCAACGTGAAGCGATCCCGACACAGTCGGCGGGGGAGTGTCAATCGAGTACACATCCTGGCGCGTCGTGTCCTCATTGAACGCGTAAACCTCGCGTTCATCCCACTGCGCCATCCACTTATCTTCAAGGCCGTCAGCAGATACGCGTGCCGGAACATTCGGTGCCGGAAGCGTGGTGCGGCGAGCCTCGTTCGCTGGTGACATTTCTATAGTCTCCCTATTAAAAACGGTCGATCAAGCCTGTCTGGGCTTGGCTATAAAGCTACCGTCCATGCTACCAACCAGGTAAATGACATGAAACTTACAGGCCTGCGATCGGCCGATAGCGACTCGGCTTATAGTCGCGCACTACAATCCTTCGATTTTCGAGGACGATGCCGCGCCCATTCTCGCGACTCAATGCGCGGGGCTCGAACCGCGGCTGTGGGTTAGTTCGCGCGCCAATGCTTGCGACTCAATGCGCGGGGCTCGAACTGTTGGCGTAGTGGAGCATTGCCTACAGAGTGTCGATTTCTTCTTGCAGTACTGCCGCAACTTCTTCGACGTCCGGCTTGATTAGCGTGACCACGGCGAGTGCGGTTGGTTCAATGTGTGACCCGCGAGCGGGCACTGCGATCGACGTGAGGCCGGGAATGACCTCATCCTGGGAGTAAGCCCACCCGCGCCTGCGAGCCGCCTTAACCTCCTCGAACCGATCACCGGCCAGTTCTTTCAAGCTCGCCGACGTCATCCGATCACCCATTGAGATCAGCAGTGCGATTCCGGGCGCACCGACTCGAAGTGAATGCACTGTCCCAGGCCGTTGCGTTAGCGTCGCGCCCTCACGCGGAATTTCCGCACACGCAAGCGTTACGCACATGTTGTTTCGCTCGTGAACTAGGAACGCCGTCATATCGAGACGATTTGCAACCCTCTTCAACACATCCGGCGTTGTATCTACGACTTGTGACCGAGTATCGGACAGATTATGGATGCCAGCTCCGATTCGCCAACCTTTTGAATTTCCAGATATGAGGTCGTGCTGCTGCAGGGTATTTAGTAGACGGTTTACGTTCGTTCGGGCCACTGCCAAGCGACGTGCGATTTCCGCTGTAGATAGCGGGTTTGGGGAGTCTGCGAGCATCTCAAGAATCGTGATGCCTCGAGACAGCGTCTGCGCAGTGTCTACGCCCGGCGGATTGGACATAACGGCCACCTTTGGGAACTAGAACAGTTGGATTTACGAAAAAGTAACCCCTATGCGGTTACTTTAATGAAGCTTAAACGCGAAATCGTATATCAAATATAACGATATCGTAACGATCCGAAATCTAAAGCGCGTTAAATTTTTTTACCTCTTGAAAAGGCTCTTTTTGGTCTGTACTTTTACTCCATACATATCGTATACGATATTCGCTTTCACGAACTTCGAGAACGGCAAAGTAGCGGTTTCTCGCGGTTCACATCCCGACCGAAACTCGAATACGCGTATCGGATCGGAACCAACCACCAATCAAATGCAACACATAGTTGCTTCACGAAACTGGAGTACCCAATGAAGAGACGTCCTCTTGCCCTCGCCTCAGTAGTTGGTGCCGCCGCACTTGTTATCTCCGCATGCGGAGGTGGCTCAGGCGATACCTCTTCTTCCGGAGGAGGCATGGCTGAACAGGAACTAACCCTGGCAACCATGGCTCTTGACACTACGCCCCAGGCTTACGCCGCACGCTGGTTCTTTGAAGAACTTGAAAGCCGCACCGACGGACGCATCGTCGTGGACCAAACTGGCCCCGAAGAAGTGTGCAAGTCAGCAGAAATCGCTGAATGTGTACGCGACGGACGCGCTGATATCGGCATCTCAGTAGCCGACTACACGGCGCAACTGTTCCCCGGTGAAGTAATCGTCTCCGTTCCTTTCCTATCTAACTCATCCCAGCAGGCCGTTATGAACGCCCTGTGGCAAACCCACAAGCAGCACGAAGGCTCCCAGGCAAAGTGGGAAGAGATCGGCCTAACCCCGGTCGCGCACTGGCCCGCTGGTCGCCTAACACTTGGTGCCAAGAAAGAGATCCGCAACATCAATGACATCAACGGCATGAAGTGGCGCGTCTCTGGCCCCTACCTTGTAAAGGCATTCGAGCAGGTCAATGGAAACCCCGTTTCCATGCCATCTGCCGAAACCTACGAAGCCCTGCAGCGCCAGGTTGCGGAAGCTGCTGCCTTCGCAATCGACGGTGCTGTTGACTACAAGCTAGTTGAAATCCTTCCGGAGTGGACCGACCCCGGCGTTGGCCACTACAACACCTTCGGAATGTGGATCAACACTGACGTCCTTGACGGATTCTCTGAAGAAGACCGCGCCATTTACGACGAACTCGTCGAAGAGTTCAACGGCGGCAAGGGCATGGAGCTCTTCGCTGAAGGCGCGTC
>DUQT01000272.1 GCA_012837655.1 Actinomyces sp.
ATCCGCAAGCAACGACGCGCCGCTGCGCAAGCCGCGAGAGTAGGTGCTAACTAATGTCTACGAAAACGCAAAAAGTGAAGCACAACAGCAACTTTTGGTGGCTCACATACGTAGTCCTAATACTGCTGGCGCTCATCTACATTTCGCCGTTCTTGATTCAGGTAGTTAACTCCTTCAAGACCGAGGCCGCCGCGGCAACTGACCCGCTTAGCATCAACTCCGCATACTTCACGACCGAAGCCTACGCCCGGTTGTTCCAGCGGTCAGACTTCCCGCTGTGGGCAAAGAACTCCCTGATCGTCACGGTGTTCGTCACCGCGGGTCGCGTGTTCTTTGATTCCCTGGCCGGCTACGCCCTCGCACGCCTGAAATTCCGTGGACGCAACGTCATCTTTGCGGGGCTTGTCGCAGTAATGGCTGTGCCCGCTGTGGTGCTGATGATTCCGAAGTTCCTGGTGATCAAGCAGCTGTCGATTTACGACTCGTACTTCGGCATGATTCTGCCGCTACTTGTGGATGCGGCTGGCGTGTTCATCATGAAGAACTTCTTCGAATCAATCCCCGCGTCCGTGGAGGAACAGGCGCGCATCGATGGGGCGGGTATCTTCCGCACGTTCTGGTCAATCGTCCTGCCAATGGCAATGCCGGCGGTAATCACGATCACCATCATGAGCTTCCAAGGTTCGTGGAACGAGCTGAGCCACTTCATCATCTCTACACAAAACCCGCAGCTCACAACGCTGACGCGCGGTGTTGCACAACTGTCGTCCGGACAGCTGTCACAGGGAACGCAATACCCAATCAAACTGGCAGCGTCACTGTTGATGACCGTTCCAGTCGCGATCATGTTCTTCATATTCCAGAAACGAATCATGAACGCAACCACAGGTGCAGTTAAGGGATAACCTGCACTAGTCAGATAGTTTTGGCGGCGGACCTTCGGGTTCGCCGCCAAAATGCATTAAACAGGTTGAAAAACTTGGAGCGGGTGACGGGAATCGAACCCGCGTTCTCAGCTTGGGAAGCTGATGTTCTACCATTGAACTACACCCGCAGTCAGCTACTTTTCCCAGCATCTGCAAGGAAACTAGCTATCGCATTCATCGTCGCAATCAGCGCGACAATGCCTAAATGCGTACTGTCCAGTATAACGGGCGGGCTCCGGCGCTCCAAAACTCGTAGCGCGACAGAATGACATCACGCCACGAGACATCCCCAGAACCCGCCCAATAACCAGCACCTCAAACAACCCGCGCCCTAGTTAGTACAGCGGCAGAATCGTCCTCGAGAATAAGGTGTCGATTAATTGACCATCAATCGAATTGCCAACTGATTTGAAACTGACAGTGATGGAGGCCCGCCGACCATGGTTACGACAATACGATTTTGTTTCGCGCTCGAAAGGTAGCTCGACGTTGCTCGGTCAAGCGGGGAGGCTCGGTCCAAGAGGACTGGAGCATCCTGCACAGAAGCCAAAGAGGATGCAACAACTGCGTCCGCGTAAGCCATCCCATTCGCCATGTATGCGTGTTCGGCGTTCGGGAAGTCTGTACGTGCCACCTGGGTCGCAACTTCGAAGCGGTTTTTACCTGACAGAGTTCGAGTTGCGAACCCACTGCGTTTCACCGCCGTGTCTGCCCACAATCCAACCGATGTAATTGGCGTGTCACTTCGTGAGCCCAGATACTCACGCGTGAAAAGCGGCATGTGATCATCGGCAGTAAAGACAACAACGCCGTCATGATGAGCAGCCGCAGGGGCGGCAATGACCGCATCGGAATATATGAGACCTGTGGCAACATAAATATTCTGCGGTTTGCCCCCGCCTAGTCGTTCGATCTCCTTCGCAACAGACACCGCAACTTCAAAACGGTCCTTCCCATCCATGCGCTTAACGGTCAGTCCCACATTTCTAAGCTGATTGACAACGGTCTCCGAAACACTAGGTGGACCTCCGACAATGGTGGCAGAACTAGCACCAAGCCGCTTGACCTCCGACAGTGTGCGCTGATCTAGGTCCCCTGATCCAGTTAGGAGAATTGGAGCATTCAGCATCTTTGACAGTGGAATGGCAGTCGCCTGGTCTGCGTATGCCAAGTAATTCGTAATGATGACGTTGTCTGATTTTCCAAAACCGGTGCGAGACGCATTAATCGCTACGTCAAAGCGGTCCTTTCCACCAATCCTTCGCGCCTGTGCACTGGTCTTGAGGTCATAGGCATGAAGAGCGTTCGCGCGGCCGGATCCCACTTCGATTGTGGTGATGGACCTGTCCGTTCTTGGAGCCCTGTCCAGCAACCGCATTACACCGTCTGAAATTTTGAATAGGAATACTTCAGAAAGACCAATGTCACCTTCGTAAAGGTGAGAATCGACCCTAAGAATTGCTCTTCCGTCAACGATTGAGAGATTATCCGCATGCGATCCCACGCGCTGACGGTGTTTCACGTTTCCAGTCGACGGATCCACAATAAAGACGTATCCGTTATCCGTCGTGCCCACCAGCCACTGGGACTTCCCCTTCTCTGTTAGGACAAGCGAAGTAATCTGGTTCGCGCCAGACACTGGAATAATTGACCACACCGGTCCGGACGTTGCGTCCACACCCATCCGTGCGACACGTGCCTTCCCCGCCTGCGATTTCGGCAAGGCAACCGCTTCACCATAGTTTTCCGTACCAACGTAGAGCGCATCCGAAGTTGCTACAAGTGCAGTTGGTGTGTCGTTCCCAAAAGGTTTAACCAGTTGCCTCTTCAGCTCTCCAGTAAAGGCGTCGAACACAGTGATGTTCCCACCGAAACGACCATATGCGGGTCGCGTCGAAACGATTACATCCGTGTCTGTCGCGTTTGTAGTAATTGCACGAGGCCGCATTTGTTCACCTGGAATTGAAGCGAGGAACTCAACATTTGTTGATCCGGGGGCAAGAGTGTAGATCCTCGCTGCAGGGTATATTCCAAGGTAAAGCAGTCCATTTGCTTTGGTAGTAGTCTTCACTTCTCCGGGAACTCGCGCATTTTGGTAGTCACCGGTTTCTGGGTCTGTAACCGTCATATTCCAATGACCAAAGCTGATCAGTTTGTCATCAAAATGGGTGATCCCTTGCGCTGCGGTTTCTTGTCCCCAAACTTCACCAGGTGAGTCCATATCCATCAGAGGCGTCGCAACGACATCGCTAAGCACGCCCTCGTTAACATTTGCGGTTACAACCGCGCCAGAACCGCCAACTGCAATTAACTGGCCGTCGACAACCTGTATTGAACGGTATTCCTCCACTTCAAGGGGTTGGCCTTGCCACTGCGGCGTCGATGCAGGATCATCCAAGTTCAATGAGTAAAGATCTCCATCTGAACGCGCTGTAAAGTAAGCGAAACCATCACTGATTGTCATGGAGTCAATAGTTTGAACACCCGGTATTTGCACCTTACGCACGAGGAGAGGGATTGAGCCTGCTGCACGATCGTAAACGGCTACGGTTCCGTTGGGTTCGGTTCCAACCACGACCCACTTGTCACTGGCAGCAATCGAATATCCCAGTGAAGCTCCCTCAACACCCGCCTGATCAAGCTCCTTAACTGAGCCATTTTCAAGCATGAAGACTCTAGCTGCGCCTCCAGTGGTAAAGAAGAGAGTTCCCTCATGCATTGCCATGGATCGCAGGTAAAGCTCATGCGTCCACTTCTTTACCGTGCTGTATTGTCCTGTTGAAAGGTTGACTAGGTATAGGCGAGCACCGGTCGGATTGTAAGCGCCAACGTAAATCTTGCCACCGCCCGCATCGACTATCCCCATCGGAATATCGGCTCGGTTTAGCGATATTTTTCGAGCCTGTTTCGGATTATTCTTGTCAAATACATGCAGTCCACCTGGGTCGTTACCTCCGACCACAACTTGATTTCCCACTTCAGCGAGAGCCCAAGCCCCGCGAGCTTGAAAGGTCGTGCTCTTGTCTACCGACCGGCCATCGGGGGTTACATGCATCAAGCGCGCGGGGACTGCGGATCGGGTGGCGACCCAAGTGCCCTGCGAGTTGGAGTAGCCTGCCGTAACGCCTGTACTCAGAAGGGCGGATTTATAGGACCGTTTGGTCCCAAGATTTGACGCAAGCTTACTACTTGTCACGCCACCCTTGAGCATCGACGGAGAAGGCGCTGCAAACGGAACTGCCTCTGTTAGCTCATCC
>DUQT01000273.1 GCA_012837655.1 Actinomyces sp.
CTTGTTGCCCACGACTATTGCTATTTCACCTTGAAGGAAACGGAAATGCCCTTATCCGACCTTAGCTGTTGCTTGTTGAGAACTTCATGTCCTCAAGCTCACGTCCCTTCGTCTCTGGAATGTGGCGAACCACAAGCCAGATGAGTACCGCGGCGACAACGGCGTAGGAGAAGTATGTGCCTGCTAGTCCCAGTTTTTCCATCATTGTCGGGAACAGTAGTGTCACCAGGGTTCCACCAATCCAGTTGCCTGCAGTTGCAAGTCCAAGTCCAGCGGTGCGGATCAGGTTCGGGAAGATTTCGCCCAGGAATACCCAGAGCACTACGCCCCACGTGCCACAGAAGATGATGTACACCAAGTGGACCGACGTAAGAGCAATAAGTGCCCAGGCGCCCGACAGGTCAAGATTTCCATCTGCTGTAACCGTGCCCTGTGAGAACGAGATGCCCGACATTACCATCGTTACGAACATGCCGATCGCGCCCCAGAGAAGCAAAGGACGACGGCCAACTCGGTCAATGATCGACATGCCTACCAGGGTCATGACAATACCAATCACGGATGTGACAACAGGGATGAAGATTGACAGGTTGCCTGAGAATCCAACGGTCTCCCAAAGCTGCGTTGCGTACAGGAGGATGTTGTTGATTCCGGCCATCTGAATCAAGAACGCAAATGCCAAGGCAAGCCATACGACTGGGCGCAGAATGTACTTGTCATCACGCAGATCAGCCAAGCGTGGACGGTGTCCATTCAAACTCCGATTGATTTCATCAATGCGTTCTTCGGGGTTGTCATCTGAACCAGTTGAACGCAGGATGCGCAGAGCTTCGTCCTCCTTGCCGATTGAAACGAGGAATCGAGGCGATTCAGGAAGCTTTAGTGCGAGCAGTCCATAGATTAGAGCTGGCAGAAGTTCAGACATGAACATCCAGCGCCAAGTCTCCAACCCGAACCAAAGAATGTTGTCAGCTGAGCCTGAAATCTTAACGAGAATCCAGTTCGAAATGAACGCTCCGAAGATTCCAATACCGATTGCTAACTGCTGGAGGGTGCCAAGACGACCTCGTTTATCAGCTGGAGCGATTTCTGCAATGTAGGCCGGCGCCACTACAGCCGATATGCCAACGCCTAGGCCGCCCAACAGGCGCCAACCAATCAACTGCCACGGCCCGAACGACAATCCGGACATCAAGGCTGAAATGCCAAGCAAAATCGCCGCCGTAACCATCACCTTGACGCGGCCGTACTTGTTGGAGAACTGGCCGGCGAACCAGGCGCCGACTGCCGCACCAAGATTTACAATCGCGACCACCAGGCCGGTCATGAACGAGTTGAGTTCAAAGCCAGATTCAGAACCTTGAACTGAACCAATCGCGCCGTTAATCACGGCGACATCGAAGCCGAAGAGAAAACCTCCGAGCGCTGCTGCAATCGACACCTGCAACAGGCGCCGTTGCGTACTTGTAGACATGTTAGTTCCTTTGCTGTTTTTGGGTTCACTAGATAGTGGTTCAACGTCACGAAAGCGTCGGAGAACCTTACAAATTGGGGAGTGTCAAGTGGATCTAAGCCAAGAAGCGGCTCACGATCTCGCGCACCTGAGACCAAACGCGTGATCCGGGAACCGACAGAGAACCGTGATAGGTGCCAGCCGGCATATGCAGCTGAACCTCTACGCCGTTCTCCGCAAGATCCAAGGCGTACGCGATACCTTCATCGCGTAACGGATCTACCGCATTCACGATGACAAGCGTCGCCGGGAACTTTTCTTTACGCTTCGATTCGAATCGGGAGGCCGGTTCCAAAACATCCGGACCGTTGTCACCCAGGTACGCTTTCCAAGCGGCAGACGCCGCCTCATGAGTCCAAACCGGACCGCCGGATAACGTTTGATAAGACCGCGAATCCATCAGTGGATCAATACAGGGTTCTAGTAGGACTGCGCGTGTAACTCTGTCAAACAGTTCATCGGGCGCGTGATCCAACATTTCACGTACGAGGCCGGAGCCCGCCGAATCTCCATACAGTACAACTTCAGCTTCGGGGTATGTTGCTGCAAGTTCGGAAAGGGATGCAATGCAGTCCTCTTGTCCTGCCGGCCACGGGTGTTCAGGCGCACGACGATACTCTGGCGAAGCGACTACTGAATCGGGGAAGAGGAGCGCAAGCTCTGCGTTGCGAAGATCGTCATAGCGTGCCAATCCAGCTACATAACCGCCTCCATGCGGGGCGAAGATGATTCGCGTAGGACTATCATCTGGATGATGAGTTGAGATCAGACGAGTCTCTACTCCGCCAAGCGTGCGTACTTCGACCTTCACGTCCTTGGGAAGTTCTTGTGGAGTGCCAAGAAGTTCTTCGCCGCGGTCGCGCATTAGCTGGGCGTCCCAAGTGGTTTGCTCAGGAATATCCTCAATCAAGGGCTCAAGTTCAGGATCTATGTAGAAGTGTGGACGTCGAATAGATAGGGAATTGATGAATTTGTCCGCGTGAGCATAAAACGATTCCTTTTGGTCACGACGTACTGTATGCGTGGCATTGCGGATCAGGACTGTTTCAACTTGAGGTAATCCCAGAGCATCGACCTCCGCTATCCCTTCTTCGTCGAAAAGCACGTCTGGTCCGTCACCCGTGACGAGAAGTGTGGGGACTGAAATCCTCTCCAGCACGTCACGCCCGAACGTCCCAACGATCCCCGTTCTCACGAATTCGCGATCAACTTCCGTCTTGCCCTGCGCCCAACCGGCGGCCTCAGAAGGAGGCCAGTTGGGGTATGTGGATTGAAGCGCGTTGACTGCTTCGCCGACAAAGGCTGTTACCTGTTCCTGTTTCACAACGAGCTGTTGGGCGTCAGCGAGATAAAGTTCAACCTGTTCTTCAGTCAGTAATGCAGGATCTTCAAGTATCACTCCGTCCACAAGGTGCGGCATGTCAGCGGCCGTATGGGCTGCAAGTGCTCCACCCAAAGAGTGTCCAATTAGGACCACTGAGCCGGTAGGGGATTGTCGCGCAAGTTTGGTAACGAGCTTCTTCGCCGCAGAAAGAGCGGCTTGGAATGGGTCTATCAACTCGTCTGGGGTGAATCGAGGCGACAGACCGTGTCCTAGTGTGTCAACGAGATACACGCGCCAGTAGTCGTTGTAATGACGCGCGAGGTCGTGAAGGGAGGCTGCAGAATCCGTGACGCCATGAAAAGCTACGATGCTGCCGCGCCTGGGTGACCCGGACTCAGAGTAGGCCAGATCTGCGATATGCATGTGCACTCCTTCGTGTGAAGCCGACGTTAGAGACATCGACCGAATGGATAACCCTAGGGTAATGCAAATCACCCTAGGGTGTCTAGTCAAGACCCAAAATTGAGTGTCTTCTTGGCTATGATTGCGGTATGCAATCCAAGTATTCCGCGGTCTACGATGAGTTGGTAGCCCGAATCGCCAAACTTTCACCTGGCGCCAAGCTCGATAGTGAGCTGACTATCGCACGCCAGCTAGACGTGTCTCCGATGACGGTTCGGCGCGCTCTGGAACTCCTTGCGCAAGAGGGAAAAACTGTTGGGATTCCCGGCAAGGGAACTTTTGTTGCAGCGCAGCCGAAGGATGCGGTGCGAGATGGCTTGATCGAGAAGCTCGAAAGAGTTCACTCCCTATCGCTATATACAGGAGGGCTCGGTCCGGCCACTGAGGCTGAAGCGGATAAGCTTGGTATTGCAAGCAAAACCTTTGTTTATCGCGTTGCGCAGCAACGTGAGGATGAGGACGGCGTTGCCGGCTGGGACTTATCGATACTTGCAACTGACCCGTACCCCGACCTCCTCTCACAAAACCTTGGGCGCACAGTTCGGGCATGTCTCGAGGGGGCTTTTAGGGCGGAGCTTTATGCCGCAAGTCTAGAGGTGCAGACCACCTGTTCTGACGTGCAGGCCTCAGGAGCTGGCGGCTCTCACGGTGATGAGGGGGAGGGAGACCTCTGGGCGTGGTTTGATGAGGTCGGAAACGCTCCCGGCCTCATCGTTGATCATGAATATGTTGACAGTGAGTCTGATCCATTACTGCTCACGAGGACGATTCTGCTAGACCGAGACGAAGGCCCGATCTTAGAGTTCTAGGAATCTACGCCCTGCGCCCTAGGGTGCTTTCTTGCGTTCGCGCGCATGATGATTAACGACAAAAGTCGAGGGCAACAAGTTTGAACTTGCTACCCTCGACTCTTTTGTATCTGTCTACTTTCTTGCTGATTGCTTTAAGGCCTTCTCGTAGAGCTTCGCGAGCGGCGTCAGGTCGGTTGCCCCGTATTCAGCCAGGAAGTTGTCCAGGTTTTCACCTTCCAAGAATCCGAGTCGCTCGTTCGGAATTAAACGCTCATTGGTAACCTTCACGTCGATGACGACAGGTTCCTTGGTGCCTTTGACTTCCTTCATTACTTCGGCAAACTCATCACCACTGTGAACGGTGTAGCCCTTGACGCCGAAACCTTCAACCACCTTCGCAAAGTCGATGTCGGATAGATCAATACCCGAGTGCGGCTGATTGGTGTCATCCTGCTCGGCCTCGATAAATCCAAGCGACTTATTTGTAAACACGACGTTGATAACTGCCAGGTTCTGATCGCGCTGCGCAACGAGGTCCTGGCTCATCATCGCGAATCCTCCGTCGCCAGACAGTGTCCAGACCTCACGATCCGGGTACTCAAGTCCAGCGGCGAGGCCGGCCGGAATGCCATAACCCATGGTCGCATACAGAGGCGAAGTGGTGAACCGGCGGTCCTTGCCCATGTTCAAGAACCGGGCCGAGGCAATGTTGACATTACCTACGTCAATGCCGAAGATCGCGTCATCGTCCGCGACCTCGTTGATTACCTTGTAGATCGATTCCATGCGAGCTGGTGATTCAGAGCTCCGCTCGGCCTCCTTCGCGACCCAGGCATCCCATTCCCGGCGCGCCTCAAGGGTAGCGTTGTACCAGGCCTGGTGTTTGCTGGTCAGGTCTTCACCCGCAGCGACTCGCTCCTTGAGGTGGGCAAGAAGCTGACGCAGGAAAGTCGGCGCGTCCGCCAAAACGCCAAGAATGGCGGGGTGGCGATCACCAATCACAGAGGGACGCAGGTTGACGTCCATGAACCTGCCCTCAGGGTTGAAAGAGGGGAACTCATAGTTCGTACCGATGAATAGAACGTCCTCGGAAAATGCTGCGAATTCAACGCCTGGTTTCGTGGATAGGCGCCCTGTGGAAAGCATCCACGCGGGTTCGTCGCCCTCGAAGACTGGCTTTGCAAGGTACGTTGACCCCAGCGGAACCTGGAGGAGTTGCGAGATTTCACGCAGCTCGTCAGCTGCGCCCTCGACGCCCTGACCAAAGTAAATGTAGGGTTTTTCGGAATTGATTAGGAGGTCGGCGACCTTCTTGACGTCCTCGTCGCGGGCCGGGCGATCCCAGTCAGGCTGAATGTAAACGCCTGCGGACGGAATGTAGTCGTCTTCGATTTCGGCCCACGCGAAGTCTTTCGGAATCACGACAACCGCGACTCCCTGCTTTTCGTACGCGGTTGAAATCGCCTTGTCGATCACCATTGGAAGCTGCTTCGCTGTCATGACGGTTCGGTTGTAGACGGCAACGTCAGCAAAGATCGGGTTCTCGGGCAATTCCTGGAAGTAATCCTTGTTCATGTTTTCGGACGGAACCTGTCCGATGATTGCGAGGGCGGGAATCCTGTCCAACTTCGCGTCGTAAAGTCCGTTCAGTAGGTGAACCGCGCCCGGACCCGCTGAACCAAGCGCCACGCTGATCCGCCCGGTCAGCTTGGATTCTGCAACGGCGGCTAGGGCGCCGGCCTCCTCGTGGCGAACTCCCACGTAAGAAATCTTGTCACGCCAGTTGTAGATCGAGTTCATGGTCGAATCGAGGGATCCTCCCGGAAGGCCGTAGATCCTCTTAACGCCCCACGCTTCGAGCACCTTCATCATTGCGTCGCCTGCATTGATCGTTGCCATGATTCTCCTCGCCTTCTTCTTCGGTGAGCGAGGGGGATTGCCCCTCGCTGCAGATAGTGCAAGTTTGTACAATCTGCATGCGGGGTGCAACCTAATGTGAGTTATTTCGCGCCTAGAGGAAGATGTGGGCAGGGCCCTAGAGGAGGGTGCAGGCGGGGTGTTGAAGTCGTTTGTCGCACGGTTGGGCGCCTAAGTTGGCGCGTCGCGTCCTTTTCGCAACTCGCGCGTCGGGCGGCGAAACGGCAGCGCGCTCGTCGTGTGATCGTCGGCGGGGCAGGACTAATAAAGCAGTTCGATGGCCTTGTCGACGAGTTCTTCCAGTCGTTTCACGTCTGTCTGCGTGGCGGTGGTGATGACGATAGCGTCGCGATCGGGGACGATCGCCAGAGTCTGCCCATCAGTTCCGTGGCCAAAGAAGATGTTGCCCTTGTTGGACAGCCATAGGCTCGACCCGTAGGCGTGCCTGCGGAAATAAGGATTAGTCGGGGTGTCAACCTGCGGAGTGAACGTCGTGAATTGCTTCATTCGTTCAATCCATTCGGGGCTTACGATTCCGCGGCCTCCTTCTAGCAAGACCTCACCGATTTTCAGTAGATCGTGGGGGAGTAGCCACAGTCGTGTCGCGCCCGCCAAGTACTTGCCGTATCGCTCCCACTCGTATTCCTCGATCCCAAGCGGCCCAAAGAACACGCGGTTTGCGTAGTCTTGGAGGTCCTCACCCAAGAACTCTTGAAGATAAATCGACAGAAGGTAGAAACCCGCATTGGAATACAGGTAGTAAGCCCCGGCCTCGTGAATTATCGGTTCATTGACGATGTAATTTATGTATTCGCTGGGATCCATGTCGGCAATGTCGCCGCGCATCATGAGGATTCGATCAAACCCAATCGTGTGATTCA
>DUQT01000274.1 GCA_012837655.1 Actinomyces sp.
CTTCCGCGAAGGGCTTGCAGAAACCATTGAATGGTACAAAGAAAACCGCGCCTGGTGGGAGTCTGAAAAGACTGCCACCGAAGCGCGGCTCTCAAAGTGGGGCTATTAGGCCAGCGGCGTTGCGTGTCGCAACCAAGCCCGTGCGACCGTGCCGGTCTCCGGAACTAACCGCGGCTCAAGGCCGTCAGTCGCTACATGCCACCTAGGACCTGGGCGACCAGGATCTTGCCGATCATCGCGACCGGATAGATCAGGGCGTAGCCAAGGGCAACGCGCGGGTCGGAGTTAGTACGCGAGTTCGCGAACGCCAGCACAGCCGGCTGCGTCTGCGCGCCACCGAGGAACCCGGCAAGCTGCGTACCGCCCATGTGGAACAGCCAGCGCATAACGGCGTACAGACCGGCACCCATGATGGTTGTGACGATGACGCCCAGAATCAGAATGTCGAGCCACGAACCAGACGTGAATGCTTCACCAATCTGGCCACCTGCGACCGTTCCCGCCTGAGCGAGGAACACGAGCAAACCAAACTCGGACAGCACCATCGCAGCTGTGTAGGGGATCGCGGTTACGATCTTGCCGACACGGCCGATCTTGCCGAAGATAAGTCCGACAATCAGCGTTCCCGCAGCCGCACCAATCTTGAAAGTGCTGGAGCCAGCCGGAATCGGAATGCTACCGAGCAGCATGCCCAGCGCCATACCAAGTCCTAGCGCAACCGGGTTGATATCCGACAGGCCGCGTGCCGAGTCGCCAAAGAACTTCGAAATTTCCTTCATTTTCGAGGTCGGTGCTACGACGCGCACACGGTCACCCTGCTGAAGGACCAGGCCGGGTTCTCCGACCATGTCGATGTCACCGCGGCGAACACGGGAGATCGTTGCGGAGAACTTGTTGCCCATGTCGAGCTCAGCGACGGTGTGGCCGGCAAGTTTCGGATCCGAAACGGTGATGCGGCGGAAGTCCAGGTAGGAACGATCCTGCATCAGGGAGTGTGAAGAACCGTGACCCAGTTCGGTTGCAACGCGAGATACCAGTTCGCGCGGGCCAACTACGGTGACAAGGTCGTCCTGGTTCAGGGTGTCACTCATCGCGGGCTTGGTGATTGGACCAGTTTCGCCTCGACGAATACGAGAGAAGCTGACCTTCTTGCCCATCATTTCGTAGATGTCACCGACCAGTGGGCGGTCCGAGCGCTCCACGCGGATCGTGCGGTTCGCCAGGGGAGACGGCGCGTCAGTATCTGACTTGCCGTAGTGAAGTGCGGCAAAAGCAGCAATCATCATTCCGAGCACACCGAACAGGTATGCGATCGAGTATCCAACGGTTGCAAGTCCCGGGTTGCCCGAGGACGCTCCCGCGGCAGCAAGTGCGGGCGTGTTAGTTACGGCACCTGCGAAGGTACCGGCAACTAGGGCGATATCCATGTTGAACACGTAGATACCTACGCCGTATGCCGCTCCTGCAGCAACTATGTAGAGAGCGACAGTTGCCAGGATTGGTCCCAGTGCGGTCTTTAGGTTGTGGAAGAAGCTCGCTCCGGAGTTCACACCGATCGCGAATGCGAACAGTGCCAGGCCGAAGTGGCCAAGCTCCGCGTCGATCACCATTTCAACGCCGTAGGACTTCGCCCACGCGGACAGGATGATCGCGATGAATAGAACGGCTGCGGCACCTAGACCAACGCTCTTGATCTTTA
>DUQT01000275.1 GCA_012837655.1 Actinomyces sp.
GCCGTCGCGGATTAGTTCACCGGAACCTCCCACATTCGTGCAAAGCACCGGAAGGGAGTTTCCAATTGCCTCCATGATGGATACCGGCACGCCTTCGGACGAGGACGTGTTCATGAACGCAGTTATGTCCGGCGAACGCAAGAACTGCATCGTCTGATCATTCGTGAGTCGTCCCTTCAAGTCAACATGATCTGAGATTCCAAGCTCTTCAACTCTGCCCTTCAGTGCCTGAAGCGACTCGGCTCCCGAATCTCCAATATGCGTCCACTTCAAATCCACGCCGCGCGCAACTGCTTCTGCGACGGCATCGGCTGCCAGATCTAGGCGCTTCACCGGCAAGATGGATGAAACAGACACAATATGTGTGTGATCAGGCCGCGTACGTTCCAACTTCTCCACGTATTTAGACGCAAGACGATGCACCTCAACCTTTTCAGGGTCAGCGCTGTCCTCCTCGATCAGGGTGCGACGCCCGTCCTCCGAAATCGGATAGATGGCGTCGAGTGACTCAACTAGGAATCGCCTAGCGGGCAAGTAGCCGCCCCATGCATGTTCGGCGTAAAGATCAGCGCGATGCGCCCTCGACACCGCGCGCGCATGCGGATGGTTGATAGAGTCTCGCATCCACACTGCTACCGCAGCTGTCTTAAACAGCCAATAGGAATAGAAAACTACCGATTCGTACTCATCAAAATTCACATCTTTGAGGGCGTTGCGCACACCTTCGAAACGAGCGCGTGCTGACCCAAGAAACCTGGACTCAATGAGGTATTTCTTGGGCGAGCGGGCAAGAAGCGACAGCGGGGAACGCAATATCGAAGATGCGGCGGTTGTAGCTTTCTTTGCCAAGCCGTAATGCCCACAAATGGTTCGTACTTCGACATTTTCAGGAACGTGCCGGGTGAGTTCATTCGGACACGGCGTATGAACAGGGATAACAATGATCTTTTCGGCACCTGCCGCCAAGTACTCGATCTCTCCCTCAATGAACTCTTCACCACTATCAAAGGGATAGATCGAAGTCAGTAAAACAATTAGCCGGCCGCTCATTCTTGTCCCTCCCAGAACACTCACACAGTTACTAAAGATACTCGAAAATGATTAGACCCGTCATATGGCGTTTGCGATAATGGGCGCATGTCAATAAAGGGCCGATGGCAAGACTTGATCACGCGTTATCCGACGCTAGCTAAAGTGTCGACCCTAATGACAGGTACCGTACTTGCACAGGTACTGGTATTTGCGCTCGCTCCTATCTCTTCGCGTGTCTACACACCGGAACAAACTGGCGAGTTTGCACTTATCCTTGCGGTTGCAACGACCATCGCGACTGTGGCTGGCCTCCGCTACGACTTAGCAATCGTGTTGGAAAAGGACCCGGCCAACGCACGTTTACTACGAAACACGGTTAGCTTGATTATCACGGTGGTTAGTGTGCTATCAACCATCGTGCTGTGGATTATTGGCGACTGGCTAGCCAAGACGATCAACCATCCCCAACTGGGGCCGTGGTTCGCGGCCGCTGGCCTCATAGTTTTTACGACCGCGCAGGTAAACTCCTACAACTACTGGTTCACAAAAACCGACCAGTTCGGTGCTATCTCAGTTAACCGCGTGCAAATGCGAGGAAGCATAGAGATTATCCAGATCTTGCTCTCAGTCTTTTGGATTGGCGGCCTCGCAGGACTTGTAGTTGGCTACGTTGTAGGACAGGCTGGTGCAGCGGGAACCCTTGCCTATGAAGGCATGAAACGACTACCCGAAGAATCCAAGCCGACAATCTCTAGAAAAGACCTGCTAAAAAAGCATCGCCGCATGCC
>DUQT01000276.1 GCA_012837655.1 Actinomyces sp.
ACCTGACGAATCGGGGCCGCCGCTCTATTGTGTGTTCTTGTGGCGTCTGAAAACGGGTCGTACGTCCGCGATTTAGCGCTGTACCGCTCCGTCGTAGATCCGCGATTTAACGCTGTACCGTTCCCGGCAAGGTCGCAGGTCGCGCCGACGCCCGCCCGGTTAGAGCGCTTGGATGCGCATTGCGCGTTCGGCTTCGGACACGTTTTCGGAAACTAGGCGTACGAGTCCGGCGGGAGCGTCCTTGTTTTCGCGCAGCCACTTGTTGCCAAGCTCAACGACGTCGACGTCGTCTAGGCGCCCAACGATCGGAGTTGGGAAGCCAAGCTCGACGATGTCCTGCGCGGTGTGGGACGTGTTTTCCTCCCAGATGCGGGTTAGTGACGCAAAGTAAAGCTGCACGTGCGAGCCGTACATTTCCGGCTTCATTGCGGCACCGCGCCAGTATCCCAGTCCAACTGCGATACGCATGTCGTTCGACAGGTCCGGATCCGTGAGGAGCTTCGCGAATGCCTCGTCCTTCACTGCCTGATCCGGGCGCGTCGCGCGCGCCTGCGCTGCTTTTTGCTGGCCGGTCATCGTCGAGTCGGTGGCGAGCATTTCATCAATCGCTTCCTCGCCAACAACGCCGCACGACACGGATGCCATGAGCATTGCCCACTTCAACTCAACGTCAAGATCGAGTCCAAGCAGGTTGTCCTCGCCGGTACGAAGCCGCTCAATGGATTCGCACTGCGTCTTGTTCGCTGCGCGTCGAGCAGCCGCAAACGTCAGTACGCGCTGCTGGTCCGTACCCGCACTCATTGCGCGAGCCAGCAAAAGCAGGCGGTGACCAATGTTCTCCATTAGATCCGCGCGGATTTCGTTTGGCACGTATTGCGAAACCGCGGTGTCGAGTTGACGCAACCACAGCTGCAAAACGGTGATGTCCTGCTCTGCCGGAGCTGCCGCGATCACCAGGTCAACGAAGGCCTTCGCTGGCATTTGCGCGTCGCGAACCATGTCCCACGCGGACGCAATGATGATCGAACGGGTCAGTGAATCCTCAAACTTCGCAATGTTTTCAATCGCGAACTTCAAGGAATCTTCATCCAGGCGGATCTTCGCGTACGCCAAATCGCCATCGTTGACCAAAATCAGCGCCGGACGCTTGATCCCAGCCGCAGATTCAACAACCGTGCGATCCCCGTCAACGTCTAGTTCTTCGTGGAAAACCTTTTCGATATTGTCATCCACGAGGTCGTAGCCGGCTACCGCTAGACGGTGAGGGCGCAGCGACGAACCCGGGGTGAAGGTCTCTTGAATAACAGCAAGTTCGGTGAGGTTCCCGTCCTCGTCAACATTAATTTCAGGGCGAAGTAATGTGACGCCGGCTTCCTCCAACCAGACCTTGGACCAGGCGTCCAGGTCGCGGCCAGAGGCGGCCTCGAGTTCGCGCATTAGGTCGTCCAGGGTGGTGTTTTGCCACTCGTGCTTCTTGAAGTATTCGTTGACGCCCTTGAAGAAGTTGTCGCGGCCAACGTAGGAAACCAGTTGACGGAGTACGGCGGCGCCCTTGGCGTAGGTGATTCCGTCGAAGTTGACCTCAACGTCCTCGAGGTCGCGAATGGGCGCGACGATCGGGTGCGTCGTGGGCATTTGGTCTTGGCGCATGCCCCAGTCCTTGCGGGCCATGAAGCCGGTCCACGCGGACTTCCATTCCTCGGTGCCTTCGGCAAGGCACAGGTGGGACATGAACTCCGCGAAGGATTCGTTCAGCCACAGGTCGTTCCACCAGCGCATGGTCACCAGGTCGCCGAACCACATGTGGGCGAGCTCATGCAGGATCGTGTTGGCCAGGCCCTCCAGCTGCGCGGAGGTCGGCTTTGAACGGAAAATGTACTGGTCGCGGAAGGTCACCATGCCCGCATTTTCCATTGCGCCCGCGTTGTATTCGGGGACGAAGACCTGGTCGTACTTGCGGAACGGGTATGCGCGGCCGTACTCCTTTTCGAAGAACGCGAAGCCCTGCTTGGTCACGTCCATTACCCAGTCGGCGTCCAGGTACTGTTCCAAAGACTGGCGGCAGTAAACGCCCAAGGGAATTTCGCGACCGTCCGAGGACGTGAGCGAGCCCGTCTTTCCAACATAGGGACCCGCAACGATTGCGGTGATGTATGAAGAAATCTGTTCGGTTGCGCTGAAGTCCCAGCGCTTCAGGCCATCAACCTCAGTAGGCACTGGCGTGGGGGAGTTGGAGAACACGGTCCACTCGGGTGGCGTGATCACGTGGAAGGTGAACTGCGCCTTCATATCAGGCTGTTCGAACACGGCGAACACGCGGCGTGAATCGGGGACTTCGAACTGGGAGTAGCAGTAGGACTTGCCGTCTGCCGGGTCAGTGAAGCGGTGCAGGCCCTCACCGGTGTGCATGTAGCGGCACTTTGCGACGATTGTTACTCGGTTCTTCTCTTTAAGGTTGTCCAGGTGAACGCGGGAGTCATGGTATGCGGAGACGTCACGGGACTCGCCGTTTACTTCAATCGAATACACCTCGTCAGCGATGAGGTCGAGGAACGTGGCTGCGCCCTCTTTGGCATCGAAATCGACGGTGGTCTTCGAAGTGAAGGTTTCGTCGTTTTCAGCCAGATTGAGTTCCACGTCGTAGTGGTAAACGGTTGCGATGGAAGCTCGTTCTTCAGCCTCCACGCGCGTTAGATTTTGCCCTGGCATGTGATCTCCTAGAAGCACTGTAAAAACGGATTGTCGCGTTTAACGATAAAACGCGGCGTCAATGTTAAGTCTTGCACGTTTCCGATGATTTGACCCTTTCAACGTGCAGAAGTTTGCGTTGAAAGGGTCATAAATCATTCGGCTTGCGAACTAAGCGGGACTAGGTGCCCGTGTCGTTATCACCAGATTTCGACGCGCTTGTCTTCGTCTAGCCACATGCCGTCGCCGGGCTTGGTGCCAAACGTTTCGTGGAACGCGTCCATATTCCGTAGCACGCCGTTGCATCGGAATTCTGACGGCGAGTGCGGATCAATCGCCAGCAGCTGGATTGCGTACTCATCGCGGGCCTTCTGACGCCAAATGCGTGCCCAGGAGTAGAAGAACTGTTGCGCCCCGGTCAGTCCGCCTTCTTCGTCCTCGGCGCCGGGTTCCAAACCAGCCTTTTCGAGGGCGATTTGGTAGGCCTTCCAGGCGATACCAATACCGCCGAGGTCGCCAATGTTTTCACCGATGGTGAGGCTGCCGTTGACCTTGTAGGAGTCGTCGAGTTGTTCGGGGGAGAACTCGTCGTACTGGCCGATCAGGCTGGAGGTGCGCTGCTCGAATGCCTTGCGGTCTTCTTCAGTCCACCAGTTGTTCAGGCGGCCGGTGCCGTCGTAGTGCGATCCCTGGTCGTCGAACCCGTGTCCGATTTCGTGGCCGATGACCGCGCCGATCCCGCCGTAGTTAACCGCGTCGGTCGCGTCCGGGTCAAAGAACGGGCTTTGCAGGATGGCGGCGGGGAAGACGATCTCGTTCATCGTCGGGTGGTAGTAGGCGTTAACCGTCTGCGGGGTCATGTGCCATTCTTTGTCGTCGACCGGGCCAGACAGTTTGCCGGCTTCGCGCTCCGTGATGAAACGTGATGCGGCACGCGCGGATTCAACCAGGTTGTCGCCGACTTCCAGCTTCGAGTAGTCCTTCCACTCATCCGGGTAGCCAATCTTCGGAGTGAACTGGGACAGCTTTTCCAGCGCGCGCTCGCGGGTTTCTTCACCCATCCAGTCCAGGTCAGAAATGGAGCGTCGGTAGGCCTCGATCAGGTTGTCTACCAGTTTGCTCATCTGTGCCTTGTACTCGGGCGGGAAGAAACGCGCCACGTAGAGCTTTCCAAGCGCTTCACCCATCGTTCCTTCCAGGAAGGAGATGCCGCGCTTCCAGCGTGCTCGCTGTTCGGTCGCGCCGGTGAACATGCGGTTGAACTCGAAGTTGTTGTCCACGAGTTCTTTCGTCAAATACGCACTGCGTGCCCCAATAACCTGCGCGTAAGCCCACTTCTTCAACGTGTCCAGGTCCGTGTTGTTCCACAGCGCAGGAACGTCCGCCAAGAATGAAGGCTGACGCACGTTCACGTTCGTCTGCGCATCCTCGGGAAGTCCAGCGGCCTTCCACCAGCCCTCCCACGGGAAGCCGTCGTATTCGCTCGCCAGCGATCCAAACTTGGTCGGGTTGTTACTTTTCACGGCGTCGCGGGTGCGCACGTTGTCCCAGTGCGACGCCGCAACGGTCGTTTCATATCCGAGGACGTCTTCGCCGAACTTTTCGCCGACCTTCTCCGCCCAGTCGCTCAGCTGTTCATCCTTGGCCAGGATCGCGCGGGCGTTGTTTAGGTACTCCACGTAAGCATTGCGCACGGCCTGGTACTTGTCATCGCGGTAGTAGGCCTCATCCGGCAGGGCGATGCCGCCCTGGTATGTCATCGCGGAGTACTGCTCCGGATTGTTCATATCCGCGTCGATGTAGACTTCAACGAGTCCGCTGACACCACTCTTTTGCAGCTCACCCAAAACAATCGCGAGCTCGTCATGCGAAGCCGCTTCATCGATCAGCTCAAAGTCAGCCAGAAGCGGCGTCACTCCGAGTTCCTCAACTGCGTCCTCGTCAATGAACTGGGCGTAAAGGCGGGCAAGTTTACGTTCGTCGGCATCGTCGCTTTCGGGATCAAGGGATTCGACGATGGAACGAACGTTCTTTTCGGCTTCGTCTCGTAACTTCAGGAATGCGCCGTCGGCGGGGCGGTCGGACGGAATCTCGTGTTCCTTCAGCCAGGTGCCGTTGGCGTGACGGTAAAAATCGTCAGTCGGTTTGATTGACTGATCCATGACTTCTGGATCAGCAACTAGGTTCGAAAAAGAATTATCCATAACTCAACTCTAACGAAAGTGCGGGAAGTCGAAAAACGGGGAGTGCGCGGCGAACTCCTCTAAATTGGTTTGTAGTAACCAGACTTTGGAGGACGCCTTGACCAACGCAACTAAGAAACTTGCCATCGTGACCGGCGCATCGAGTGGAATCGGGCGCGCGACCGCCGTGCAGCTTTCCGAACAGGGATGGAACGTGATCGCGGTGGCGCGGCGGGCGGAACGACTGCGCAAACTCGCCGACGAAATCGGCTGCCACACCTACGCCGCCGACCTCAGCCAAGAGGACGCCGTTCAGGGCCTACTCGAATACG
>DUQT01000277.1 GCA_012837655.1 Actinomyces sp.
ATGTTGCGGACCGCCTGCGAATGCCCCTGCGATACGCCCGGCCCCCAGAAAGTTGTGGTCGAACCGTTCGGCAGCACGGCCTCGCCGATAAGGCGATTCAACGAAAATAGACCCGGATCCCAACCCGCCGAAATCACGCCCACACGATCGGCGCCCTTTGCGGCGCGGTCGATTGACGCGAAGTATTCCGGAATCTTCGAGTGATTATCGTAAGAGTCCACCGTGTTGAACATCCTCACTAACTCGGGGCCCTGCTCGACCAGATCAGTCGCCGAGCCGCCACACAGCACGCACACGTCCACCTTGTCGACGTAGTCGGGCGCCTCGTCAATCGAAACTGCGGGCGCAAACTGCGTGTCCAGCGATTCCGGGTCGCGGCGCGTGAAAATCGCGACCAGTTCCATGTCGTCACTATTCTCCACCGCGAGCTCAACCGCGCGACCAAGATTCCCGTACCCGTTAATGGCTACTCGAATTTTCTGGGAGGTGTCTACCATGCCGATCGTCCTTTCAGTTTGAATCTGAAGATAGCGTCTCTATTTCCGCCCGTTGTTTGCCGTTTTGTTCATCATTTGATCGATTTTCGAGGGCGTTCTTGGCTTGCCAGTGCTCCCAGGCGGTTACTGCAAACCAAACTCCCGCCGCGCCAGCTATTGTGCCAGCCAGCACATCGGTGGGGAAGTGCGCGCCGGCGTACACGCGGGCAAAACCGACAATCACCACCCCGACTCCAGCGATTACAAAACCAATCTTACGATTGTGGTGGGACACTAAAACCAGCACTATCGCGCTGAACAGCCCCACCGAAAAAGCGGTATGACCCGACGGGAACGACATCATGTTCGTCACCGGGTGAATCGGATCCGTCAGCATGGCTGCGTCCGGACGAGGCCTATCAACCATCGGCTTAACGATTGCCACTCCCAACCATCCAAATAGAGTTATGACAACAAATCGCAACCACGCGATAGTCCTGCGAATGACCCAGATTCCCAGCGCGATCACAAGCGTGATAATCACAGCCGGCAGGGGAGCAAATCCGTATGCGACCAGCCAACTGATAGCCGATGGAATGGGCGTTTGGTTCGACGTCAGCCATTGCGAAATTTGGATCTCGGTCCTATAAAACTGCGTCGCCTTGATCGTTAAGCCCGCCACCAACACGGCTACCAGGACTAATGGAGGTACCCAAAAGCCTGCCTTGGACGGAGCATGGACGGTCTTGGACGAAATCTGCATGAACCACAGTTTAACGAAAACTTAATTGCGAGCCGAAAGTCATACTGCTCAGGATCCGACGTTCCTGAACGCTGTTCGAATCATTCAGGGTATTGGCGCAGGCCTCTTTTCACCCCAAATTTTGGCATCATCCAGCAAACCTTCACAGGACAAGCACGCGCGAAAGCGTTCGGCCTGTTCGGCATGGTCGTCGCCGTTTCGATCGCAGTCGGCCCCGTGTTGGCGGGCATCCTAATCACGATTTTCGGCGAGCAAACCGGTTGGCGCTACACATTCTTCATCAACGGCCCCATCGGTCTGGCTGGAATCATCCTCGCGTTCTACTGGCTCCCCTTCGATCAAGAAAGAGAGCGG
>DUQT01000024.1 GCA_012837655.1 Actinomyces sp.
AACAGCACCGCTGTTCCCAGTTCCTTAGTCAGGTTGTCCAGGTGGTCCAGGATGCGGCGCTGCACCGTCACGTCCAGAGCGGACGTGGGTTCGTCGGCAATCAGCAGTTCCGGACGGGCCGCCAAACCAATCGCTATGAGGGCGCGCTGGCGCATGCCACCAGAAAATTCGTGCGGGTACTGCTTAGCAACGCGCTCAGTGTCCTCCAGTCCCGCTTCCGCGAGTAGCTGGTTGACGCGCTTGTGCATCTCGGAACCCTTGACCACGTTGTTGGCCTGCAGGGCTTCCCGGACCTGGAATCCGATCTTCCACACCGGGTTCAGGTTCGACATTGGGTCCTGCGGGACCAGGCCAATGTGCTTGCCGCGCAGGCGTTCCATGGCCTTGCGTGACTTGGTGGTCAGCTCTTCACCCTGGAACTTTATCGATCCGCCGGTGATTTTGCCGGTGCCGGGAAGCAGGTTGATGATCGCGTGAGCGGTCGTCGACTTACCGGAACCGGACTCACCCACGATTGCGACCGACTGGCCGGGATAGATCGTGAGGTTAGCCTTGCGAACCGCAGGGACCATACCGGTCGAGGACTGGAAGGCGACCTCCAGGTCCTTAATCTCCAGCAGTGGCTCAACATCGGAGTAGTCTTTCTCAACTACTGGCACATCCGTCTGTGTTACTTCTGGAACCACGCCGCGTTCGGCCGCTTCGGCCTGCGCTTTCGCGCGTTCCTTTGGATCTTCAGGCAGTGCGGTTTGATTCGTTTGATCACTCATGTTTGTCACCGCTTCCTAGACTTGGGATCCAGTGCGTCACGCACGGCGTCACCCATCATGATGAAGCTGAGCACGGTCAGTGCCAGCGCACCTGCGGGGTAGAACAGGACGGACGGCTGGGTTCTAAGCGAAACCTGCGCCTTGTTGATATCGCCACCCCACGAGACCACGTCTGGCGGCAAGCCAACACCCAGGAACGACAGGGTTGCTTCAGCAACAATGAATGTACCCAGTGCAACCGTTGCGTAAACGATGATCGGTGCCGCGGAGTTCGGCAGGATGTGTCGCAGCAGGATCTTCCACTTCGACTCACCCAGCGCCTGCGCCGCCGCAATGAATTCTTCGTTTTTGACGCTCATGACCGCGCCGCGTGTAATACGCGCGATCTGCGGCCAACCAAACACCGCAAGCACCACAACAACGGTCCAGGTTGCGCGGTGTTCGCGGAACATCTGCATAACAACGATGGCTGCCAGCAGGAACGGGATCGCGAACACGATGTCGGTAATACGTGAAAGCACGGCGTCTAGCCATCCGCCGAAGTAACCGGCAAGCGAGCCAAACACAGCACCGATCAGGGTCACCACGATCGTGGTGAAAATACCTACCGAAACTGACGCGCGAGCACCGTAAATCGTGCGTGCGTAAATGTCGCATCCCTGGCGGTCAAATCCGAAGAAGTGTCCAGCACTCGGGGCTTCCAGCGATCGTGACAGTTCACAGAACTTCGGGTCCATCGAAGTGAACAGGCTGGGGAATAGCGCCAGCAGTACGGACACGAAAATAATGAATGCCGAAATCCAGAATAGGGGGCGTTTGCGAAGATTCTTCCACGCTTCGCCCCACATTGACGAGGGCGCAGAGTCGTCCGCTACGGCGTCAACAGCCCCCAGACCAGTTTCGTCGACCGGTGATACGAAGTGCTCCTGGCCCGGACGGAAAAAGGGCTCGGGCGAATTGTTACTCATAGCGAATCCTCGGATCCAGAGCTGCGTAGAGCAGGTCGACTAGTAGGTTAGCAATGATGTAAACGATGACCAGCACCGTGGTAAACGAAACCACCGTTGCCGGTTCACCCTTAATGATTGCCTGGTACATGTTTCCGCCAACACCATTGATAGCGAAAATACCTTCAGTAACAATCGCGCCGCCCATTAGTGCACCCAGGTCAGCACCCAGGAAGGTGGCGACCGGAATCAAAGAGTTTCGCAGGACGTGGTTTTGGATCACCTTTCCATTCGACAAACCCTTTGCGCGTGCTGTGCGCACGTGGTCGGAAGACATGGTTTCCGAAACGGACTGGCGAGTTAAACGAAGCACGTATGCAAATGACACTGCTCCCAGCACCACTGCTGGCATTGTCAGCGCCTTGAAGCTTGTGTCCCCACCGACGGTGGTGGGTGCCCAGCCTAATTTCACACCTATCAAGAACTGGAGGACGAAACCGATAACGAAGGTTGGTACCGCAATCACGAACAGTGATACCACCAGGATGGTTGCATCAAAAATACCGCCGCGTCGCATGCCGGCGATCAAACCGAAGCCAATACCGAAGATGGCTTCAAAGGCCAGAGCCATTAGCGCGAGCTTAATGGTGACGGGGAAAGCGTCGGCCATTACCGCGGAAACATCACGGCCTGAGAAAGTTGTGCCGAAATCGAGTACAAAAATGCCCTTCAAGTACAGAAGGTATTGCACGATAAACGGCTTATCGAGGTTGTAGCGTTGCCTCATTTGTTCGGCCACTGCGGGTGGAAGGCCGCGGTCACCACCAAGAGCCTGGATCGGATCACCAGGCATGAGGAACACCAATGCGTAGATCAGCAGCGTCGCGCCGATGAAAACGGGGATTAGCTGCAGGAGTCTACGTCCGATGTACCGGATCATTGGGATCTCCTAAAAACTGCTGTTGCAGTGCAAGTTTACTCGAGGGCGTGCTAGCCCCCAAAATAGTGGGCTCGAAGGAGAGATTTTCTCCTTCGAGCCCACTAAATCTAGTGACTTTGGGTCACTTCTTAGTGATCTCGTAGTAGAGAGGTACGGAGTTCCAACCGAACTCAACGTTTTCAACGGTGTCAGCCGAGCCGCCCGTTACGTTTGCGTACCACAGCGGGATGGCCGGGAGGTCCTTGAACAGGACTTCCTGAGCCTTCAGGTAGATCTTGGTTGATTCTTCAACCGAGTCTGCTGCTGCAGCCTGCTTGAACAGCTCGTCAACCTCAGCGTTGGAGTAGTCACCATCGTTGGAGCCTGCACCCGTTGCATAGAGCGGAGCGAGGAAGTTACCCAGACCCGGGTAGTCTGCCTGCCAGCCGGTACGGAACGCGGACTCGATGCGGCGGTTGGTGATTTCGTCACGCAGGGACTTGAAGTCCGGGTACGGGTCGCCAACAGCGTCGATGCCTAGCGTGTTCTTGATGGAGTTAACGGTTGCGTCAACCCATGCCTGGTGGCCACCGTCAGCGTTGTAAGCAATCTTGAACTGGCCGTCCCACGGGGAGATCTCGTCAGCCTTTGCCCACAGTTCCTTTGCCTTCTCCGGGTTGTATTCCAGGATTTCGTTGCCCGGAACGTTCTCGTCGTAGCCGTCAATCACCGGGGAGGTGAAGTCGTGTGCCGGGGTACGAGTTCCCTGGAAGATCGTGTCGGTGATTTCCTGGCGGTTGATCGCTAGGGACAGAGCCTGCTTACGTAGGATTCCTTCTTCACCTTCGAAGTGTGCCAGTCGTGCCGGAATGGTGAAGGACTGGAAGATAGCGGACGGCTGGTTTACAGCGCGGTCGCCAAGCTCGGTCTCGAAGGTTGAGAATGCGGAGTCAGGTACAGCGTCGAGGACGTCAAGGTTGCCTGCGAGCAGGTCGTTGTATGCGGCGTCCTGCTGAGCGTAGAACTTGAACTCAATACCGTCGTTCTGGGCCTTGCGCGGGCCGTCGTACTCGGGGTTGACCTTCAGGATCATGGACTCGTTGTGCTTCCAGTCATCAGCGGACTCAAGCATGTACGGGCCGTTACCGATCGGGGCTTCACCGAATGCTTCGTTGCCGATGCCGTCCTCGTGGAGCGGGTAGAAGGCCGAGTAGCCCAGGCGTAGCGGGAAGTCAGCTTCCGGCTGTGATAGCTCAACGGTGAAGGTGAGGTCGTCTACAACCTTTAGACCTTCCAGAGCCTCGAAGTCGTCGCCCGGCTCGCCACCTTCGGGGTAGCCCTTAATGGGTTCGAAGAAGTAGCTGGATAGGTGCGATTCGCGTACACCCTGGTTCCATGCGTCAACGAAGTTCTTTGCTGTGAGCGGTGAACCATCAGAGAAGGTCTCGCCTTCATTTAGCGTGATGGTGTACAGCTGGGAATCTTCAGTTTCGATGGATGCTGCTAGGTCGTTGTGTACTGCGCCTTCTGCGTCGTAGTAAACAAGGCCAGCGAAGATCAGGTCTGCTACCTTACCGCCACCGGTTTCGTTAATGTTTGTTGGGATAAGCAGGTTCTGCGGCTCAGAGTTGTTAGCCACAACGTAGTTAGTGCCGCCTGCTTCCGAGCCTCCGTTATCGGAGCCTCCGTCTCCACCGCCAGAGCATGCGGTCAGCGCGAGTGCTGCAACCGCAAACGGGGCTGCGAGACGCAAGAAAGAGCGTTTCATGAGTCCTCCAGACTTAAAATTTAAGGATGAGAGCCACGGGAAAACTGCGTTCTCATTCCGTTGAACTGTAGCAAACCAAGCTCGAAGTGAAATATGCAGAATTTACTTATTTTTGGCCTGGGCTATAATTTTCGGTTTAAAAACTAGTGTTTTTGCTTGTTTTCAAGCTATTTACGCAAAGGTTACAATCAAGCAACAACGATATGTCTCACAATTTAAGTGAAGTTTGTCCAAATAGCGGGATATTCACCAAGTGTTGAGATGGTGCGATTTTCCCTAGGATGGAAACCATGGCAGGCAGAAGATCATCGAAGTTTTCCCGGGAACAACTGGCCCTGCGAGCGGCCGCACTCCCGGTGATTACCTACCCCGAAGAACTGCCTGTATCTGCACGTCGCGACGAGATCGCCGAGGCGATTGAGAATAATCAGGTCGTCATCGTCTCGGGTGAAACCGGGTCGGGTAAGACCACTCAGATCCCAAAAATCTGTCTGCAATTGGGTCGTGGTATTCGCGGCATGATTGGGCATACCCAGCCTCGCCGCCTGGCTGCGCGCACTGTCGCTGACCGTATCGCGGAAGAACTAAAGACGAAGGTCGGCAACCGCCCCGGCGACGTAATCGGATTCCAGGTTCGCTTCACCGACGAGGTCGGCCCCACCACCCTGGTCAAACTCATGACCGACGGCATCCTGTTAGCCGAAGTTCAAAACGACCCGAACCTCTATAAGTACGACACGATCATCATCGATGAGGCCCACGAACGTTCCCTCAACATCGACTTCCTAATCGGCTACCTCACGCGCCTGCTCCCAAAGCGCCCCGACCTGAAGGTCATAATCACATCCGCCACGATTGATTCGGAGCGGTTCGCCAACCATTTCGCGCAGGCCCTGAAAAAGCCCGTTCCCGTGGTCGAAGTTTCCGGCCGTACCTATCCAGTCGAGATCCGTTATCGCCCGTTAGCGCAGGCAGATCCGCCCTCGGAAATCGAAATTGAAAAGATTGACGAGGACGAGGCTCCCGTTTCTGTGAAGGGTCTGGTGCTGGAAGACCCGGATTCGCCGCTGATGACGATGGGCTACGGGATGGGTGAGGACATCGATCATCTGACGGGGATTTGTGAGGCGGTGGATGAACTCGCCGAGGAGGGCGACGGCGACATTTTGGTGTTTTTGCCGGGTGAGCGCGATATTCGCGACTCGGCGTCGGCGCTGCAGGACCACCTGGGAAACCGCTACATCAAGGCGGGTGAGGCGAACCAGAAAAGTCTGCTGAACGGTATTGAGGTGCTACCGCTGTTTTCAAGGCTGTCGGCTCCGGAGCAGCGGCGCGTGTTTCAGCCGCATCCACGCAGGCGCGTTGTGCTGGCGACGAACGTGGCGGAAACTTCGCTGACTGTGCCGGGGATCCGGTACGTGATCGACCCTGGTTTGGCGCGGATTTCCAGGTATTCGAACCGCACGAAGGTGCAGCGGCTCCCGATCGAGCCGGTGTCGCAGGCGTCCGCGAACCAGCGGTCTGGGCGGTCGGGGCGCGTGGCGGACGGTATTGCGATTCGGCTGTATTCGCAGCAGGACTTTTTGAATAGGCCAAAGTACACCGAGCCGGAGATTTTGCGGACTTCGCTGGCGTCGGTGATTTTGCAGATGGCGTCGCTGCGGCTGGGGAATGTGGAGGATTTCCCGTTCTTGGATGCGCCCGCCCCGAAGGCCGTGCGCGATGGTGTGAATCTGCTGGAAGAAATCGGTGCCGTCCACCACCGGCAAAACCCGAAGCAGCATTTACGATTGACGCGGATTGGGCATCAGCTGGCGCGCCTGCCGATTGATCCGCGCCTGGGACGCATGTTGATTGAGGCGCAGCGAAACGGCGTTGCCTCTGAGGTCTTGATTATTGTTGCGGCCCTGTCGATGCAGGATGTCCGCGAGCGCCCGGCGGAGTTCAAGGAGGACGCGGATCGCGCTCACGATCGTTTCCTGGATCCTGAGTCTGACTTCATCACGTACCTGTCGCTGTGGCGGTATTTGCGCACGCAGTCGCGGGAGATGTCGAACTCGGCGTTTAGGCGGATGTGTCGCCGCGAGTTCCTGCACTTCTTGCGCTGGCGAGAGTGGCAGGACGTCGTCGGGCAGCTACGCGAACTGGCGAAACCGCTACAGCTGGATGTGCATTCGTTGGATTTGCCGTCTCGCGGTGCGATTCGTCGTGAAGAACGCGAGGGCGGGGCTGTGGACGCGGTTGCCAGAGCGGTGAAGGCGTTTACTGCCCGCACATCTGGACGCAATGCGGAGCAGATTCACCGATCACTACTAGTCGGGCTGTTGTCGAACCTGGGTGCGTGGGATCAGCAGAAGCAGGACTATCAGGGTGCTCGTGGTACGCACTTCGTGATTTGGCCCGGTTCAGGTTTGGCGCGCAAGCACTACGACTGGGTGATGGCCGCTGAGCTTGTGGAGACTTCGCGCCTGTTTGCCCGAACGGTTGCAAAGATTGATCCCGACTGGGTGGAGCCCCTCGCGAAACGTCTGGTCAAGCGCGTTTATTCGGAGCCGTACTGGTCGACCAAGATGGGTGCGGCAATGGTTCGCGAAAAGGTGTTGCTGTACGGGTTGACGCTGGTGGCTGATCGACCCGTGCTGCTGGGTAACCTGCCCGCCGGGGTGAAAGTGGATGCGCCGCAGGCCGCCACTTCGATCGCGGCTCGCACGGGTGCGGGTCCAACTGGTTTTGCGGGGTCCACGCCGCACGAGGTGGCTCGGGAGATGTTCATCCAACACGCCCTCGTGGATGGAGAATGGCGGTCCCACCACAGATTT
Source organism: Actinomyces sp. (assembly GCA_012837655.1). Lineage (GTDB taxonomy): Bacteria > Actinomycetota > Actinomycetes > Actinomycetales > Actinomycetaceae > Gleimia. Next base: position 7,224 of record DUQT01000024.1, read on the forward strand.
GTGAAGCACAATGCAAACCTGCTGGACGACATTCACGAGTCGGAACGCAAACTGCGCCAGGGCGGCACCGTTTCGGATGACGCGATTTACGCTTTTTACGACGAGCGCGTGCCCGCGGAAATAATTTCAGCACGACATTTTGACGGCTGGTGGAAGCGTCAGCGCGACAAGAGGTTGTTGGAGATGTCGCGCGAGGACCTGCTTCCCGGCTCGGGAGAAGTTGATTCGTCAGGCTACCCGTCACAGTGGCAGCAGGGCGACATTTCGCTGCCAATCCGGTACGAGTTTGATCCAGGCTCCCCGCGCGACGGGATCACTGTGCGCGTGCCGGTCGCGGTGTTGGCGCGCCTACACGACCGCGGTTTCGAGTGGCTGGTTCCGGGCATGCTCGAAGAACTCCTGACCGCAACCATCCGCGCCCTACCAAAGCAAACGCGCGCGCAACTGGTTCCCGCACCCGACGTTGCGAAAGACATGGCCAGTTGGATCCGTTCCCACATTTGGAACGTCGACGAGGGCGGTGCTGAGTCAGTCCAACCCGCCGAGAACGGTGCTGAGTCTGCCGAACCTATCGGGAGCGGTGCTGGGTCAGTCCAACCCGCCGAGGACGATGCTCGGTCAGCCGAAACCATCGGGAGAGGTGCTAAGTCCGTCGAAGGCGCCGGGCCCGAACCTGAACCGCAGGTGGCGGAAGAAGAGGAGGTTGATCCGCGGTCTTTGGAGGCCTCGCTGGGACGTTTAGCGGCGTGGGCATCGAAGTCGGGTGCGGCTGATAAGAGGTCGATTGCGAAGATGAAGAAGGCTGCGCAGCAGTCGGAAACTAAGCAGAAAGCTTCAAAGCAGCAGGCCGCTGAAACGCGTGAAAATAAGTCTGAGAGTGGGTCAGCTGCGCCCTCGGAAATCAAGGGACCGAAAATCCCGGGAACGCGAGAAGGTGAGTACCTGCCGCACTTCTTTGACGCGTTTGTGCGCGCGGCGCACGAGGTGAAGGGCGTCGATGTTCGCCGG
>DUQT01000278.1 GCA_012837655.1 Actinomyces sp.
ATTCCGCAGCACGGTGACCAGCAGTCGAAGCTGACCCTGATGTCAGAGTCGCTTCGTAACGATGGTCGCATTTGGGTTCCGAAGAAGGCAGAGGATGCCAAGAAGGATCCCCGTGAGATTCCGGAAGAGGATCGCGACTACTACCTGGAGCGCATCTACCCGTCGTTCGGTAACCTCGTTCCCCGTGACATTGCTTCGCGTCAGGCGAAGAACATGTGTGACGAAGGACGTGGCGTAGGACCGGAGATCAACGGTGTTGCACGCGGTGTCTACCTAGACTTCGCCGATGCTATTGAGCGCATGGGTAAGGATGCGGTTTCCGCTAAGTACGGCAACCTGTTCGACATGTACGAGCGCATCACTGGTGACGACCCGTACGAAGTTCCGATGCGTATCTACCCGGCCGTTCACTACACGATGGGTGGCCTCTGGGTTGACTACGACCTGCAGTCGAACCTGCCGGGCCTGTTCGTAGCTGGTGAAGCTAACTTCTCTGACCACGGTGCAAACCGTCTGGGCGCATCTGCACTAATGCAGGGCCTGTCTGACGGCTACTTCGTCCTCCCGAACACGATCAACGATTACCTCGCTGACGCGTTCAACTTCGACAAGATTGACGAGAACACGCCTGAGGTTAAGGAAGCACTCCAGTCAACGCAGGGCCGTATTGATCGACTCATGTCGATTGAGGGCAACCGTTCAGTGGATTCATTCCACAAGGAACTCGGCCACATCATGTGGGAATACTGCGGTATGGAACGTACTGAAGAGGGCTTGAAGAAGGCGATCGGAATGATCCGTGAGCTTCGCGCAGAGTTCTACGAAAACGTTCGCATTCCGGGTAAGTCCATTGGCGAGATGAACCAATCGCTAGAGAAGGCGGGCCGCGTGGCTGACTTCTTGGAGCTGGGCGAACTCATGTGTATTGACGCCCTGCACCGTGAAGAGTCCTGTGGTGGCCACTTCCGTGCGGAGTCTCAGACGCCGGAAGGTGAAGCACTTCGTCATGACGATGAGTTTACCTACGTGGCTGCCTGGGAGTTCGGCGCTGATGGCGCTCCGACGCTCCACAAGGAAGACCTGATCTACAACAACATCGAGCTTAAGCAGCGGAGTTACAAGTGAACATCACCCTTAAGATTTGGCGCCAGGCCAATCCCAAAGATGCTGGCGCGATGCACGAATACCAGGTACACAACGTGTCTGAGGACTCGTCGTTCCTGGAAATGTTGGACATCCTCAACGAGGAACTATTCGAAGCTGGCGAAGAGCCGATCGCATTCGACTCGGACTGCCGTGAGGGCATCTGTGGCCAGTGTGGCGTCGTAATCAACGGCGTTGCGCACGGTCCGGAAGTCACCACCACCTGTCAGCTTCACATGCGTTCCTTCAACGACGGTGACACCATCACGATTGAGCCGTGGCGTTCAACCGCATTCCCGATCCTGAAGGACCTGGTTGTTGACCGGTCCGCGCTTGACCGCATTATTCAGGCGGGCGGCTACATTTCCGTGAACACGGGTGCTGCTCCAGATGCTCACGCGACCCCGGTTCCGAAGCAGGACGCCGACCGCGCATTTGAGGCAGCAGCCTGCATTGGCTGTGGCGCATGTGTGGCGGCTTGCCCGAACGCATCCGCGATGCTGTTCACCTCGGCGAAGGTCACGCACCTGAACCTGCTCCCGCAGGGTAAGCCGGAGAACCTGAAGCGCGTGAAGAACATGCTGAACCAGCATGACGCTGAGGGCTTTGGTACCTGCACGAACATTGGTGAGTGTGCAGCTGTATGTCCGAAGCAGATTCCTTTGGACGTCATCTCCACGCTAAACCGCCAGCTTGGAAAGGCCGTCCTGAAGGGCGTCTAATCCAAGCCACCGTATTGGCTTAGACAACGGCCCCGAGGAGGAATCCTCGGGGCCGTTCTAGTGTCTACAGTGGCCTGTTACTAGCTAAAGCGCGGGCTTTCCAGTGCCTACATCGTGTCTCTTCTAGTTCTCAGAGGCTCGAAACCAGCGCCTGCTGCAGGGTGCTAGCCAACCAGTCCGGCGTATTCCATTGCGGTTGCAAGACCGTCCTCGTAAATCGAAGTGGAGATCCAGTCGGCGGCGGCTTTGACTTCTGGAACCGCGTTGCCCATGGCGATGCCAAGGCCGGCGGTTTGGACAAGTTCGAGGTCGTTGAGGGCATCGCCAACAGAGATGGTGTGCTCGATGGGGAAGCCGAGTTTTTCTGCGACTTCTGCCAGTCCGGTGCCCTTGGTGTAGCCGATCTGCATGAGTTCGCCGGTTTTTCCAACGCCCGTGTCCACCGAAGCTGGGATGATGTTCAGCGAGTCGCGGAAGTGGTGCGCCACGTCCTCGACCTCCAAATCAACGTCGTCCGGAATGGTGAACATTGCCTTGGACGCGGAGGTGGGGACATCCTTGCGGAAGTACGGCTCGACCTGCTTGATGTAGTCCGCCCAGTCTTGCGCAACCTTCTCATCATGGGCGAAGAAGTTACCCATGTACGTTTCGGACGGATACATCGCGTCGGGCGCCTGCCAGACGCGCGTGATGCCGTGTTCCTTGAAGTACGCTTCGACTTCATTTATTTTCTCAGTGGAAATACGGTGGTCGAATACGTCCACTCCGTCCAGCATTCCGTGTGCGCCGTTTGCGCCAATAAATCCATGGAAGCCGATGTCCCACAACCACGGGTAAATCTCCGTGAGGCATCGCCCCGTACACATCCACAGCGTGTGACCGTTTTCAACGGCCCGCTGGCACGCTTCCCGCGCTGAATCGGGAACCGTCTGCTGGTGTGTGATTACCGTACCGTCAAGATCTAGGAAAACCAGTCGTTTCATGCCTTAATCGTCTCACAATTGGGCAGTTTTCTTCATTTTCGAGGGTGGGGCTGGGTGCGCTTGAGTGCGTAGCTTGGGCGCTTGGGGTGGCTGGGTGTGCTTGGGAGTTGGAGGCGCTCGAAGGCGTGTCCGGGTGCGCAACGCCATATGGGCGATGGTCGGTCGAAGGTTTAGAATGCTACAGGTGAGTGAAATGAATGATCCCTTAATTCTTGGTGTCGAATCGACCTGTGACGAGACCGGTGTATCCCTGGTTCGCGGCGGCAAACTGCTGTCGGACCGCACGGCAACGTCGATGGATGAATACGCTCGGTATGGCGGTATCATCCCTGAGATCGCTTCGCGCGCACACCTAGAATCCTTCCTGCCTACCCTTGACGCGGCGCTTGAAGAGGCCGGAGTTGAGCTCTCTGACATCGACGCGGTGTCTGTGGCTGCTGGGCCAGGTTTGGTGGGGTCACTGACTGTGGGGATCTGCGCGGCGAAGGCGCTTGCGACCTCGCTGGGCGTGCCGGTCTACGGTGTGAATCACGTGCTTGGCCACCTGGCTGTGGATGAACTAGCGCACGGCCCACTTCCCGAGAAATTCATCGGGCTCGTTGTTTCGGGCGGTCACTCTAACCTTCTGCTCATCAACAATATTGCGACGGACGTGCAGGAACTTGGCGGCACCCTTGACGATGCGGCCGGTGAAGCGTTCGACAAAGTGGGGCGCCTGCTGGGCTTGCCGTACCCGGGCGGTCCGCACGTCGACAAGCTCGCACAGCAGGGCGATAGGGAAGCAATCAAGTTCCCACGTGGACTTTCTGGAGGGCGAGACAAGGATCGCTACCGGTACGACTTCTCGTTCTCCGGGTTGAAGACAGCTGTTTCGCGCTACGTGAAGGCAAAGGAACTACGCGGCGAAGAGATCAACAAGGCCGATATCTGCGCAGGATTTTCCGAGGCCGTGAATGACTCACTAACGGCGAAAGCGGTGCAGGCTGCGCTTGATCACGGTGTCGACACGATCGTGGTGGGCGGCGGTTTTTCGGCAAACTCGCGGCTTCGTGAGCTTTTAACCGAACGTGCAAACAAGGCGGGCATCGAGGTCCGCATCCCTCCGATCCGATTCTGCACGGATAACGGCGCTCAGATCGCGGCGATGGGTTCGCAACTGGTTCGTAACGGCGTTGAGCCTTCGGGCCTGGAGTTCTCCCCGGACTCACAAATGTCCCTAACCGAAATGGCGATGGCGTAAATGGCTATGGCGTAGCGCATGAAGTACAAGTGGGTTGCCGGTATCCTCCTTGCCGCCGCATTCCGCAAGCAACGAAAAGATCAGGAAGCCGAGCTACAAGAGTCCGCCGTGTAGGGCAATCGCCTTCAAACAGACATTTTCTCTTGACTACCACGCGTTCTTAGGTTTATCGTTAATCAATAATATCGATAAACGATAAGGAGGGTGTGATGTCGCGCCTTGAAAAAGTTCCCTTCTGGTTTGCAGTAGGCCTCGTTTGGCTGTTCTCCTTGGTAGTAATCCTCGGGCAGCTACAAATTGTCATCGAGCTTGCCAGCGGCAAACGCCTCTTCAGTGGCGTACCTATAAGCGCGTGCGACCTCCCGAATTTCTGCCTAAATGGCGAGTCAGAAGTCCCGTTCAGCTACGTATCGTCAGCAAGCCGTTCGTTAGTGATTTCCGAGGCCGCCCTCGTGACTGTCGTGGTGATAGCTGCTCTGATTCTGGGAACTGCTGTTATTCGGCACATTAGTCGCGGTCACGCGTTCGAAAAGCGGACTGTGCGTCTGATGGGGATTACGGGCCTGATCCTGGTGATCGGTGGCGTGATTAGCGGGTTCGTTTCTGATGCTGCAACGTCTAGTGTGCAGGCTGATTCGGTTGCGTTCCAGGAAGCTGTGCACCCTGGTTTCGGCTCTATTGTGGTGGGCGAAAAGCCAATGCTTCCACTGCTTTTGTTCTTCGCGGGAATCTTGGCCTTAGCTCTCTGGGCGGCGTTCCGTCAGGGGGCGCGGATGCGGGAGGAGCTCGACTATGTCATCTAAGCGAGCATCTGCTCGTCGTCCGTCAAAGAAACAGGCGTTGAACCAGAAATCATCAAAAAATGAGCCCCAGCACCGCATCGAAGTGACCTTGGATGCAGTGCTGGAAAAACGCGAGATGACGCTCACCGCGCTGTCTGAAGAAACCGGGATCACCATGGCGAACCTGTCCATCTTGAAGACAGGGAAAGCCCGGGCGGTCCGGTTTTCCACACTAACTGCGATCTGCGAGGCGCTCGACTGTCAGCCCGCAGACATCCTCCGCCTCAACTAAGAGGCAACGCTCATGCGCAAGACCGGGAGCTACTCCGCGATGCCCGCGCGTAAGACAGGACCGAAACCCTCACGGGGAAGAAATCCCGATGAGGAAGTTGAAGGGTTACGCGTTAGCAGGCTCGCCCTCGGGAATTTATTGGCGTCTGAGGAGCTTCTTTAGTTCGTTGGGTTTCCTTGCTTCGAAGGTGAGGGGGTCGAGTGGGTGGTCGGCTTTGAACTCTTCGATCATGAAGTCGACCATTGCGCGCGGTCCCATTGTATGGCGGGCTGCCGCGATTTGGAGGCGTTGATATCCGGCTCCGTTGCGAAGAATGTCGTGGATTCCTTCCAGCTGGTTGCGGCATCCGATGTCGTCCGCGATGGGGAGCAGTTCGGGGAGCATCTTCCTGAACGTCGTGAGGACGTCTTCTTGGTTGCCCTTGTCGTCAACGATTAGTTTGGCGTCCATTCCGTAGCGGGAGGCGCGCCACTTATTTTCTGCGACAAACCAATCTGGGATGCGGGGGAGTTCTTCGCCGCGATCGTACATTCGCGAGAAATACTCGACCAGCGTGGCCGTGAGGGCGGCCAGAACTCCGACCTCCATAATGTTTGTCGCCGCATCGAATACGCGAACTTCAATGGTTCCAAGCGCGGGGGAGGGGCGTACGTCCCAACGAACCTCGGTGAAGTCCTCAATGACGCCGGTTTTCGCCATGTCGTCAACGTAGCGTTCCAGGTCGCCCCACCTTTCAAATTGGCGCGGGATACCAGCAGTGGGGAGCTGCTGGAAGAACATTGCGCGATTCGATGCGTAACCCGTGTCTTCACCCGCCCAATAAGGGGACGAGGACGAGATTGCCTGCAACTGTGCAAAACGCGTCAACAGTGCGTTTAAGATCGGTAGGACCTTCTTGGGGTCTTCTACGCCAACGTGTACGTGGACGCCGTAAATCTGCATTTGGCGGCCCCAGTACTGGGTGCGTTCAACGAGTTCCGCGTATCTTTCTGAATCGGTCACGCGCTGGTATGCAGGCATTGCGAACGGGTGGGTTCCCGCGGTAGCTAGTTCGATGCGCATTGGGTCAGTGACCGGTCGGATCATGCCGACGACTTCTCGAAGATCATCCAAGCATTCAGTAACTGTATTTCGCGCTTTCGAGGTGACTTCGATCGTGTTTAGTAGCATCTCGCGGTGAATGTGTGGATTCTTGCCGTTTTGTTCGACGATGTCCATTACAGCGTCCGCGCTTTGCCGCAGGTCGCCAGTATCCATATCGACCATTTGGAGTTCCCACTCCACGCCGATCGTCCCGCGTTCGGACTTTTGAAATTTCATCGTGTTCCTCTCGGTCGCCCGCGGTTTTCCGAAGTTCGGACCATACAATTCTAGAGGAGAAGATCAGGGTCTGCCCCTTTTCATGACTGTCTTGAATGCTAGGGGACTCGAAGTTCCGTGAGAGGGTCACGGTTGCCAGCCCAGAGGGCAGGTGGCGCTGACGAGAGCGTGCTTAGAACAGTCATGGCGATTATGAGGGCGGAGCTGAAGCGAACTGTTGGGGTTGGTGCGCCTGTAGCGGTGAGCCAGACGAGTCCGATCGATGTCCCGAAAATGCTCGCAAATGTTGCGATCAGTAGTGTTTGCCCCATGACCAGGCTGACGATCAGTTTCTTGCTTGCACCCAGTGCTCGCCGTCGGCCAAAGTCCCGCCTCTTCAATAACACGACCGCCCACACCACTGTCATCGACACTGCCACCGCGGTCGCCAAAGAAAACAATACCGATATGTAGTTATTCTTTGTCAGTTCGCCCTTGACCGCGCCTCTTACCTTGACAAGATTCGCAGAAGACTCAAGGTTGTAGTCCTCCGGGGCAAATCCCGTTAGATAAGTGCTTATCACCTTGAGTGTTAGTGGCACGTCCTCAACGTGCTTTGCAGTAACAACCACGGACTGAAGTGGCGCAACTTCTTCGGCTGAGTGGGGAATAATAACGCTATCTTGCAAATGAGCCAATGATGAGGGCAAATTGATTTGCCCAAGCACGACTACGTCTTCCCCATCGGGCACGATTCTCGCGACTCCAACACCGCGGTGAAACCCTAGAGCCGTGAGGGCGCCTTGAGTTGCTAGAGCGCTAGTTGGCGAACCTGGACCCTGGAACGGAGTCTCAAGTTGGTCAAGCCAGGTGGCATAAATGTCGCTCGCGGATACCTTGGTTGCAGCCTCGTTTGCGGAAATAGTCACGTCTGCGGTGCGGCCAATACCAGTGACTGCTTCAATGATGTCGTATTGTTCGAGTTCTGCAATCCAGGTTGTGTCCAATTCGAGCGCGCCCGAGTTGTCGTGCAGGGTGACAGATCGGATTTCAGCTGATTCGATCTGCGCCAGGATTTGTGCTTGCGCTCCTTCTCCTCGCCCAGCCGTGAGGATTACTGTGCAACTTACTAGTGCCACAACCAGGAGCAACACGATAGATGTAACGGGCTGCGCGATGACTGACTTTTGAACTTCGTTGCCGCGCGCTTTCCAATTGATCCTCTTGGAGTCCAAGCCGTGAGAGTGTTTAGTGCTCATTTGAATCTCCAGTAGGCATGCTGAGCGAAAGGTGTAGATCAGCTTGCGCTGCCAAGTCAGGATCGTGCGTGACGAGGATGACGCACGCGCCCTGGTCCGCGGCCTCCCGCAATGTGGAAAAGACCGTAGCGGCGGAATCTGGGTCCAGGTTGCCGGTTGGTTCGTCGGCAAACAGCACTTCCGGATTGGTTATCAACGCTCGGCAAAGTGCAATCCGTTGGCTTTGACCACCAGAGATTTGGCCAGGCTTGCGCTCGGGCGGAATATCAACCTGGAGTTGTTCGATGAGATCCAAAGCGCGTTGTTTGCATGCGGTTGGCGATTCACCTCTGTAGAGGACGGGTTCAGTAACGTTGTCCAGGATCGACCTCGTTGGGTCCAATAGGGCATCTTGGAATACGAAACCGAAATGGTTTGCTCGAATGGACGCGCGCTCTGCCTCAGCAAGGTTGTCTACTCTTCTTCCGTTTAAGTGGATTTCTCCACTACTGATTCGAGACATGAGGGCCAGCAGGTATAGTCGAGTGGATTTACCACAACCTGATGGGCCAGTGAGAGCGGTCAGAGTCCCTGGAGTGAAGTCTTGAGTCCAGTTCGTAACCACCAGGGGAAGGCTCTTGCGGTAGCGAAAGCTCACGTTTTCTGCACGTAAGATCGGGCTACTCATTGTGAGCCTTCAGGGGTGGGGCCGAGGGAAGCCCCAACCCTTACTGATTGGCCGGCGTTGATGCCCTGCACTACTGATTGCCCACCCACGGTTGCGACGACGGTTACGGGTAACTCAGCTCCGTCCTCGGAAATCACAACTGCAGATCCATCATTGCCGTTCGTGATTGACGCTGTTGGAACAACGATGCCGGTGGTTTGTTCAACAACGTGTACGAGGCTCGGGATCCTGATTGTTGAACCCATAATCGTGCTGCATTTGTTGCCGCATATCGAATTATCGTCTGCGAGTGGGGTTAGTGTGATTGTGCTGGAACCATCGTCTTTGGGTGATCCGATCTCAGCTACTTGCGCTTCCCAGTTCTCATCACCGGATTGAAGCGTCACCTTCATGCCCGGGATGATGATGCTGGCCTGTGCGGAAGGGGACTCGATTGTAAACGTGGGTTCGCCATAGTAGGCATCGCCGAGCCTTTGCCCTTCGTTTACGTGACTGCCTACCTGCGTTTCGTCAAGCCATGTGATCTGGGCTGGTAGCTCCGGAATAGAAATGAACGAGGACGCTACTGCGACGTCGGATTGTTCGAGCCCGTGTTTTTCTTGCCATGCTCGCAAAGCGAGCCGAGTGCTCTCATCAAAAGTTCCCGACACTTCTAGGTCTGTGTCCTGTGCATTAGCTAAGAAAGCTTGAAGCTGTGACACATCAGCGCCCTTATCGCCGTTGGCAAGGTCGCGATAAATGGGAACGCCACCCGGTATGGCAAAAGCGGGGCGCATGTCTATGGATAGCACTTTGTCGCCGCTACTGGTCGGCGCGTTGCTGTTAGTGCTGATCTCAGTCAGGACTCCGGAAGTAGCTGCAAATATGGGTCGGCTGTGACTCCAGTTAACGGAAGCGTCTAATCGAATGTCTCGGGATAGCTCGCCTTCTTGAGCTTCAACTAGCGCGTAATCGGAACCTTGAAACGAGTCTGTCTTAGGCAAGGTGAGTTCACGGATCGCCCAGCCAGTTGCGATTCCTACGGCGAGCACGGCAAGTACTGCGACAATTGATCGTAGTTTCGCATGCATGGCCGCTCCTGACTGCACTCCAAGCTGTTTTAGTAAATATAGCGACCGAACTGTTAGAGCGAGATGACGTCGGAATCATTGCCCATCATTTGGACAGATCTTGTGTGAGCGCATGTGCCGCTTTTAGTATCCAAATACATTCCTATCCTTATCTAAAAGGGGTGATCTCGATGAAGAGATTCAGAGGCCTTACCGCCGTTGTGGGCTCTCTGGCGCTTTTGTTTGCTCTGCAGATTCCTGCTTATGCAGATGTTGGAAAAACTGGGACAAAAGGTTGCACTAATAACTCCACTGGCGTTACCCGAGCAGTTTCATCTGGTCAAACAGAGCATTTTCCACCCGGTGGAGGTTACGGAGTTTTCTACAATGGCAGTAGCATGCGAGTAACCTATACGAACTCAAACAAATCCGGTGGCGGTTGGTGGGGAGTATACAGCACTGGTTCCTTGAATGATGCTGGAACTTATGCCTACTGCATTGCGGGTAGGCCGTGAAGCGATGGGGCGTTAATAAGCTCTGTTCGATATTGGGACTTGCGGTTATGACAATGTTTGTCACTGGATGTGATCGCGGTTCTACTATCCCTGAGAGCGATACTTCAGCGTCGCAGGGATCTGTTCCTGCTTCGGATCTGAAGTATTCCAGCATGGAGGAATGGCAGGGAGCTCTCGTGCAATGTATGCACGATGTCGGTTGGACTAATGTTGTCGAGGCCGAGGCTAACTGGGGGATTGAAGACAACAGCCTGACAATGGAACAACGTGGCGCTTTTAAAGAATCTCTGGCCGATTGCGAGTCGCAAGTTGGCGTAGCGCCAGTCGACCTCCCATTGACCGATGACGAGATCCGGCTTGTCTACAGCCACTGGATAAAGCAAAAAGAGTGTCTAGAAGGACTCGGATACGAAATATCTGACCCGCCCAGCGAAGACACTTTTGTTGCGCAAGCCAAGGCGCACAAAGTGGGCGCAGATTGGAATCCTTTCGCAGAAGTTCACGTCGTAGATGAGGATCCCAACGAGGTCTTTCGACAATGCCCGCAAATGCCGCCCGGCATGTGAGGTCTGTCGAGTACGCCGAATGGTGATACCGCAAGCGGGATTCTACTAATCAGAGTCGCCGAGCAATGATCGCCTGGTGGCATCCATCCACGCGCGTCGCAAATACGGTGAGTTCGTTCTCGTAATCTTCAGTCTTTGGAACCAAGATCCGATTCAAGGCGGTTTGCAAGGCCGCAGGATTAATGTCCGAACCGCGCTTCTTAACCTCGATCGCGGTGGGCTCCATTGCGCGCAAAGCCTTCGAGATATTCTTCGGCCGCAAGTTAGTTACTTCCAGCACCTCAAATGCAGCAAGTGAGCCAGCATCGCCCTCGGGAATCGAATTGGAAGTCAGGTACGCGATATTAGGTGAAATGGTGCCGGAAAGTCCCCAATCGCGAACGATCGAGGCGATCAATCCGGCGCGAATAATTGCCGGGTCGGGTTCGAAAAGATAATTTTCGAGGGCGGAGACGGGCGCCTGTTCGGGTGCGGTGCTGGGATCGCCGGCCTCGGTAAGGGTGATTTGCTTGCCCTCTCGGATGATGGTTGCGCTGCGCTTTGGCGTGCCGTCGGTAAGGTCAGGTGACCACAGGCTGGCTTCAACGAGCTGGCGGTCGACCGAAATCCACTGGGCTTCAAAATCGGAAGGGATGTGCACATACGCGATGCCGGGCGCGACTTTGATGCCGATGGCGTCGTGGCCGGCAGCCTGAAGGTGCTCGCGCCAAGACAGGACTGTGGATAGAGCGGGGGACCAGTCTTCGGGGTTGTTGATTCGGCGGCCTCCGCTTTGAGCTCCGGTGCGGCGCGCGGGGTCGGCGAAGATGCCTTCTACGCCCTCACTGATCAGCTCGGAAATGTCGAGCTTGGTCACGTCGCCGTGGTTGACTTCGGCATTCTCGTGGAAACGCAGGTTTACGGTTGCTGCCGCAACTGCCTGCGGATCGAGGTCCCACGCGCACACATTCAAATCCAGGCCAGCCAGCGCAATCGAATCGACGCCCATTCCGCAACCGAGGTCTGCAACCGTTGTTATTCCAGCGTTTTTGAAGCGGGCAGCGTGCAGGGCGGCAACTTCCAAACGCGTTGCTTGTTCGAGGCCGTCCCGGGTGAAAATCATGGTGCGGGCAAACTTGCCTAGCTTTGTTTCGGCGGCGTCGCGCAGGTCCAGTTGGGTGAGGACAGCAGCGCGTTCGTCGGGTGTGAGGTCGAAGGCTTCGATCGCTTTGGTACATTGATCCTTTTCCACAGCCTCTAGAACGTTGAGGGATTCCCACGCCTTTGGATGGAGGACTAGCTCGATCGGGTTGGGGCTCACTGGGTTCCTCTCAAGGCAGATGACGCTCGAAATGTGGACGCCGGGATTGGGTGACAGCGTTGCCGGCGTGGCTGACAGCGTTGCTACTGTAGCGAAATGTTCGTGTTATCAGTGTAGGGGATGTCGCACTCTTGGCACTCAGCTTGCAAGAGTGCTAACTGGCGAACTAACCTATGAAGATGTAACGCTACACCGCACAACCGGGTCCGACCACCCGCGACGGCGGATACCAATACTTCCGTGCGGCGGCGTGAACAGATAGTCACGATTATGAAAGGGAGCCAGACCAGTGTCGATCTCCATTAAGCCACTAGAGGATCGCATTGTGATCCAGCAGGTTGAGGCCGAGCAGACCACGGCCTCCGGCCTTGTCATCCCGGACACCGCCAAGGAAAAGCCGCAGGAAGGCACCGTCATCGCAGTAGGCCCAGGCCGCGTCGATGACAACGGCAACCGTGTCCCCATGGATGTAGCCGAAGGCGACGTCGTCATCTACTCCAAGTACGGCGGCACCGAGGTCAAGTACCAGGGCGAG
>DUQT01000279.1 GCA_012837655.1 Actinomyces sp.
AAACGCTGACGCGATCGTCCTCGTTGTACCCCTATTCGTAAATGACGAAACTTGGGAGCCTGACTTTGGCTGGATGGATTCCGCTACTAAGTCACTAGCAGAACACCTCACGCCTGGAACACTGATTTCCTATGAGACCACGCTTCCGGTAGGAACGACCCGCGGTCGTTGGAAGCCAATGATTGAAGAGATCTCCGGCCTCAAGGAAGGCAAGGACTTCCACCTCGTGTTCTCTCCGGAGCGCGTCCTGACTGGTCGAGTCTTCCAAGACCTGCGCCGCTACCCGAAACTTGTTGGCGGGCTTTCCGAAGAAGGTGCCAAGAAGGCCGTCGAGTTCTACGAGTCCGTCCTGCAGTTCGACGAACGCCCAGACCTAGATCGCCCGAACGGCGTGTGGGACCTCGGTTCAGCCGAAGCAGCCGAGATGGCCAAACTTGCTGAAACCACGTACAGGGACGTCAACATCGGCCTGGCGAACCAGTTCGCTGTATATGCAGATGAACAGGGAATCGACGTACAGGCTGTAATCGATGCTTCGAACTCCCAGCCCTATTCACACATCCACCGCCCAGGTATCGCAGTTGGCGGTCACTGCATCCCCGTCTACCCGCGTCTATACCTTTCAACCGACCCGAACGCGTCAATTGTGCGCACCGCCCGCACGTTTAACGCTTCCATGCCGGAATACTCCGTTAAACGCCTCGAAAATGTCCTCGGTGGCCTCGAAGGAATGAAGGTCGTCGTACTTGGCGCTTCATACCGCGGCAAGGTGAAGGAAACTGCGTTCTCCGGCGTCTTTGCAACGGTAGATGAACTAAAGAAGCGCGGTGCCAAAGTATTCGTGCACGACCCGATGTTCACCGACCAGGAACTAGCCGACTTCGGTTGGGAAGCCTACAAGATGGGCGACCCCATTGACGCCGCTATCGTGCAGGCTGACCATCCGGAATACAAGACCCTGAAGCCATCTGATCTGCCCGGAATCAAGGTGCTGTTCGACGGACGTCGCGTTACCGACCCTGAACTATGGAAGGGCACGCCACGCATGGTCATCGGAGACGCTAACTAGAAGCATCCGACCCACGTCTTCATGAACACCTTGGCAGCTTGGGCGCCTGCATTAACTCCGGCCCTCCTAGCCGTAATCGCGCTATGGGGGCCGGGTTTAATGATCACTTGGGCGCTTGGGCTAACCAGGTGGCGACAAGTTGCCTTCGCTCCACTCGCATCTGCTGGAGTGATGGGACTCGGCGCAATAGCCGGCCCGTTCATAGGGCTGGATTGGGGCTGGGGACTGTACCTGCTGGCCACAGGCACGGTCGCACTAATAGCTTTTTTCTGTAGCCTCTTCATTAATGAGTGGCGTCGCCGGAACCAGAAGCGAACAGATGGGCCTCAAACCACTCAACCAATTCCGGCAGAGCCGAGACTATGGCCAGCCTTTGTTGGCACGCTCATTTCGGCACCGTTCACGGTTGCCGCATTTGCTAAAGGGATTGGTAGCCCGGAGGTTCCTACCCAAACATGGGACGGGGTTTTCCACCTCTCGGCTGTTCGATGGATCCTTGACACCGGTAACGGATCAACACTCAACCTGGGTGCAGTTTCAACCAATCTAACTGAGGCTGAATCAACCAGTGGAGGGTTCTACCCAGCAGGATTCCACGACCTCGTTTCCTTGACCGTCACCGACAACGTCATCGTTGCAACAAACGCGGTTGTCATAGTGATTGGGACACTGCTGTGGCCGCTGGGGGTAGCGTTGCTCTCCTCAATTTTTGTGCCGAAGAGCAGCGCCCTCCCAATATTCACAGCGCTTTTGGCGTCCACTTTTTCTTCGTTTCCTGAAAGACCCTCGTCGTACGGAGTTTTGTGGCCAGTCGTTTACGCGTATGCGCTTGTGCCGCTAATGGTGATAATCCTGGCCGACTGGTTTGGCCGGACGAACCAAAAGATGATGGGTGCAAGAACTACGTTCATCGCAGGTCTAGGGATAATCGGGGTTGGGATAGCCCACCCAACTGGCGTGTTCGTGTCACTGATCGCGGTTGTCGTTTTGACGATTGACCTGGTAATCAGACTCATTGCTCGTACGCTGCGGATAACCAAACTCCAAGGTGGTGTCCTGATCCTGCTGTTCGCAGCACTATCGGCGGGCCTCTGGGTTGTGTCTAAGCAGTCGTCCTGGACACTGGTGACAAGTTGGCAGCGCGAACCGATTGGAAGCTTCCTGCGAGAATCTTTTGGTGTGATCTTTGAATCGCAACTGTCTTGGATGGGATATGGGGACGCCCATATCGACTGGGTTCTTGGATTCTTCACGCTAATCGGTGCAGTTGTGGCGCTTTGGATGCCAAGAACACGTTGGCTTCTATTCACCTACGGAGCGGGAAGCTACCTGTTTGTTGCCTCCGCAGTCGTTGATGTGCCCGGTTACGTCCTAGTATCGCCGTGGTATTCCGACCCGGTGCGTCTGGGAGCAATCGTCCCCCTGTTCGGCGCGCCACTTGCCGGACTGGGTGCCTGGGGAGTCTACAAACTAGCGACCACGCTCTTTGAGCGAAACAAGAATAAGAAGGCTCTGGAGACCGGCGCGCTAGTAGTTTTCGTGATTGCTCTGATTCTTGGCACTAACTACGTTGGCTACTACTCCGGATCATCCCAACTGCATCTAAATTATGAGTTCAAAGACGAGTCGGGACTAAACGGACTCGTTAGTCCCGAAGAGCTCCAGTTCATTGAAACCCTGCCTGAATATGTAGAAAAGGGCGACTACATCATCGGTGACCCTAGAACTGGCTTGCCCTACATCTATATCCTCACCGGCCTTGATGTAACTCACCGCCACATAGACGGGAGTTGGAACAAAGAGACCTACAGGCTCGGCAAGAACTTTAATGAAATACTCACTAACCCTTCCGTGTGTGCGATGTTGGATGACCTCAACGTCAGGTACTTCTACACCGACGACATCATTTACTGGCCGGAGAACAGTGTTGGCAATAAATATGTAGGCCTGGACGCCGCTAGGGACCTTGTCGGCGCGTTCAAGCCCATCGCGTCGGGTGGAGGTGCGACACTGTATGAAATAACTACTTGTCCGCACGTACAGGAACTCGACGCGGAAGAAGCCGGTTCTAAATAAGCCGGAAGCCTTAACCGATTCGTACGCAAAGGAGTCTCGTGACTGTCACCCGCCAACCACGTGTTGTCGCTGTAGTAGTTGCTTGGAACCGCCAAGAACTCATGGTACAAACCCTTGACGGGCTCGCAGCGCAGTCGCAGCGCCCCGACGCGGTCGTGCTAATCGACAATGCGTCAACGGATGACACCGCTCAGATAGCGTCCCGCCACGAAGTTGTCGACGAAGTTATCACCATGCCGAAAAACATGGGCGGAGCCGGCGGTTTCGCAGCCGGCATCGCGCGCGCAGTTAACCACTGGGACGCTGATTTCGTGTGGATTATGGACGACGACACCGTACCCACTGAAGGAGCGCTCGCCGGCCTCCTCGAGGCCGAGCGTAACTATCCGGGCAGCCCAGCCATCCTCGCGTCAAAGGCAGTCTGGACCGACGGCCGTGAACATCCGATGAACAGGCCTCGCCCTCGTCCACTTTTGGACCCCAGAATCGCAAGGAACGCCGAAGCGATAGGAACAATCCCGATTCGCACGGCATCTTTCGTATCAATCATGATCGACCGTCGCGCCATTGACGAGGGCGGGCTGCCTGAAGCCGATTATTTCCTGTGGAACGACGACTTTGAATACACCGCAAGGCTACTTCGCAAACGCATTGGGCTTTACGTGCCGTATTCAGTGGTGGTGCACAAGACGAAGAAGTTTGGGGACTCATCGGCAGACCCTGGGCCTCGTTTTGTCAACGAGGTTCGAAACAAGGTGTGGATGTACACGCGATCGGGCGCGCTGAATCCCGTCGAAAAAGTGCTTTACGGCGGAAAGTCGGCGCTGAGGTGGGGGAAAACGATCCTTGACTCTCAAGACCCGCACGGCCTGATCGACTACGCCCGCGAAGGTTTCAAGCAGGCTGCGGCAGATCCGCGATCAACAGCTTCCGTACTGGCAAACACGCCGGTCGCCGAGGACGTTGAGGCTGTCGATAGGCACGCTCAGCGCGTTCATGCAGGCGAAAATGAGGCCTTCACGGTGCTTACCTCCGTGTATGCGGGGGATGATCCCAAACAGTTTGAGCGTGCACTCAAATCAGTGACTCGTGAGCAGCAGCTGAAGCCCGACCAGGTCGTGCTGGTACAGGATGGGCCTGTGCCGCCCGCACTGCAGGAATCAATAGATCGAGCATCAGAAATCGCGGGACAGCCCGTCGATGTGGTCCGTTTGGAAGAAAATCAGGGGCTTGCAAATGCACTCCAAGCCGGCCTTCAAATCACGCGCCACGAAGTCATCGCGCGCGCAGACGCTGACGACATTTCCCTTCCCGAACGCTTTGCCAAGCAAATCCCACTCATGCGCGGTCGCGACCTGATCGGATCCGCAATTGCCGAATTTGAGGACGACGAGGCCCAGTGGGGCATGATCCGCGTGCTTCCAGCAAGACACGAAGACATTGCTGCAACAGCTCGCTTCCGCGATCCGTTTAACCATCCGACCGTAGTCATGCGCAGAAGCGCCCTCGAAAATGCTGGTGGATATCAGCATCTGGAGCGGATGGAAGACTACTGGTTGTTCGCGCGCATGATCGCAACCGGCGCGCGCACGGCAAACATCGCGGAACCACTGGTGGCATACCGGGTGGGGGCGGGAGCATACGCTCGCCGGGGTGGCTTGGAGCTTTTCAAATCAGAAGTTGAACTGCAGCGCAACATGCGCGAAATCGGGTTCACAACACCCGTGCAGCATGCTCGTAATCTGGTGGTGCGCGCAGGCTACCGCCTGATCCCCACAGGCATGCGAAAAGCGCTTTATAC
Organism: Actinomyces sp.; assembly: GCA_012837655.1. GTDB lineage: Bacteria > Actinomycetota > Actinomycetes > Actinomycetales > Actinomycetaceae > Gleimia. The sequence goes on from DUQT01000279.1 coordinate 4,947, forward strand.
CGTAGTTGGAACACTGTCTTGGTTTAGACGCGGCTAGACTGATTGTGCGACAACCGAGACCTGGGACGTCGAAGTTAGGAGTTTTTCGTGAAATATGACGTTGTAGTAGTAGGTTCAGGCCTGTTTGGGCTGACCATTGCTCGTCAGTGCGCTGAAGAAAAAGGCATGCGAGTTGCCCTGCTTGAACGCCGCAACCATATTGGCGGAAACGCCTACTCAGAGGCCGAAGAAACCACCGGTATTGAGGTCCACCGCTACGGCGCACACCTATTCCACACTTCCAACGAGCGCGTGTGGGAATACGTAAACCGAT
>DUQT01000025.1 GCA_012837655.1 Actinomyces sp.
GACGGCTCAATCTGAGCCATATCCACCATTTCAGTTTCTGCAAAAGTCTGAGCCATGCTTCAATCGTGGCACAATCCCCGCAATTTCGCGGGTGCGTTCCACCAGGTGACGCGCGGTGTTGGTCACCTCGCGGCGGCGCTCGGCACTCGCAGGCCGCGGTGTCGTCTTGTCGCAGGTCGCGGTGTGCGCTTTCCACAGTCCACTCGTTCTAGCGTCTTGCACAGCCCCGCGCTCGTGTGTTGCCGTGCCGCCTTTTTACCCCACGTCGCGCTGTCGTCTTGTTACCCGCAGGTCGCGGTGTGTGCTTTCCACAGTCCGCTCGTTCTAGCGTCTTGCACAGCCCCGCCCTCGTGACGTTTTGAAAGTCGTGAAGGCGACTTACCTTTTCAGGCATGGATTTGATTTACGAGGTCGAGGCTGGGTTGGCCAGTTTGGATTCAGCGATTCAGCAGTTTGCGGGGATTGCGTTGGATTGGGATGGGGCGGCTGCGCGGATGGTGCGAGTGCAAATCGGGACGCTGTTACAGCAGATGGTTGCCGTGAGGACCGAGCTGTCGCAAGCGCGGTTTGAGTTGATTTCTGCGCGACAAGAATACCTGGATCAGTTGGCTGCGGCGTTGCTGGGGGTTGGATGAGTCGAACGATTTTTATTGACTCGGGCGGCACGGCGGTAGACACGGAGACGTTGGTGGGCGCGACGGTGGTGAGCTCGCGGGTGTCGGAGACGCTAAACGCCGTTGCTGTGAGGCTTAGTCAAGCCGGGTTTGCTGCGCAACTAGAGGGGGTTGTGGGGCCGGTCGCAGGATTTGGAACTGGAGGATTTGGAACCTTCGGGGCTGCTGGTGGTCCCGGGGCGGGTGGCTTGCCGTCAGTTCAGTACGTGCAGGCATTGAATCGGGTGGTGGAGGCAGGGCAGGTTCTGCACGGATTGTCGGGACAGCTTGCGGAGCTAGGCGAATCGCTGACCTTAGCCGCCGATGTTTATGAGAGGGCCGAGCGCACTGCGATGGGTGTGTTCTCAGATGCCACGGGTTCGCACGCGTGGATGGCGGAAGCCGGAGTGGATTGGGCAGGCAAACACGTTTCACCCGTGATTTCGCGGCTGGACTGGAGTTTCCGCGTGGGCAAAGCGTACCTGTGGAGCGTTCCTTTTCGACTTGCCGGTGATCAAAGCGTGTTTGAGCGAGCGCTATCCGCGTTGGTGATTGATCGACTGGCGTTGACGAGGACGGCTGATCATCCGGTGGAACACTCTGCGGCATTATTGTCGCAACTGTATCCATCGGTGGAAGTAGCGCTGGGGGAGTATCGCGCAGACCTCGTCATGCAACCATCACTGGGAACTGTGGGGACGCAAGGAATTTCTGCTCTGCAGTGGTCGCGTTCGGATTATCGGTACGGGTTAAAGGGATTCGATGTCTATAGCCAGGCTCAGCCCTTGGACCTGAATGGTCTTGATTCGGCCGCTCCAAAGAATCGTGGTCCTGCGGAACCGATCAGCCTGGGTGTCGCGGCGGGAGGGCTACTTTCGCGGAGTTTGCGAAATCGTTTGAGTCATCCCGAAACGGTCGCCGTCCTTAACGCGATTGCGGGGACGAAGCGCATATCTCGTCCGGTTGCAGTTCCTACGGTTAGCGGCACGAATCTCACCGCCCGATCGGGAACTACGGGAGTCCGTACATCGAACGGGTCTGATGGGCTCCGAGCCGTTAGTGGAACCGTGGGCGATTCGCGTACCTCAGCCGCGTCCTCGTTTTCAAAATATGCGCCTTCTGTGCCGACTGAAACGCCGCAGACCGCGTCAGATTTGGTTGCTCGAGTCAAGGAACTGCGTGACAACCCGACGGGTGCGGATGTTGCTGGTGAGGGGTCACCGCACGGTGAGTTTGAGATTCAACGGCATGAAACTCCGGGGGAGGAGCGGCCTTCGTGGTCGGTTGTTTTGCGGGGTACGCAGCAGTGGCATCCAACTACGCCGAACCCGAAGGACATGCAGTCAAACCTTGCATTAGTGGGCGGTGTGCCGAGCGATGAGCAGGCCGCGATCCTAGCCGCCCTGGATCTTTCGGGCGCGGAAACTGGCGACACTATTGAGCTGGTGGGGCATTCTCAAGGCGGGTTAGTTGCGGGGGCTTTGGCATCTAATACAGCGTTCACTTCGCGCTATCACGTCGCGGGTGTTGTGACAGCGGGTTCTCCGATTCAGGGCATGGACATCGCCAATACCACGCCGGTCCTATCGTTTGAACACACCGATGACTTCGTCGCGGCACTCGATGGGCAGCCAGCCACGCCCTCGCGAAATCACATCACGGTCTATTCGCGAGGAGGTGACGGATTCGCGCACGACCTGGGCGGCTACGTGACCGACGCGCAGGCGGCCGACCAGGCTGGGAACGCTGATTTGGACAGGTGGAACGCCAATCGCATCAAGGCGATGGGGATCACGGAGGACACAAAAACGACCCAGCAGCGCTACACGATCACCAGAGTGAAACGGTAGGTGCTGGGTCGAAAGGTGCCGCTTCGTCCTGCACCTGCGTCGAAGGCTTTCGTGGACGTGCGATCAGAAAACCTCGAGAGGACCTGATCCCACGCACGATTCGACAGTCTAGCGCTGGGCTAAAGTTCTCCACTTGACCTTCTGCCAAAGCTGACTAGGGCGTGTGGGACGTCGCGGAAACGGTCGCGTTTAGTCCTTCACGGAAGCGAGCGCGCCCGCAACGATCGAGGAAACGACCGCGGTAATAAGCCCGCCAAACAGCGCGGCCCAGAAGCCAGTGACCTCCATGCCGAAGCCGACCTGGTGGGTCACCCAGCCAGTCAGTAGGAAAATAAGCGCATTGACGACCAGCGCGAACAGGCCGAACGTCAAAATGTAGATCGGGAACGTCAACGCCTTCAATAGTGGACGCACGATCATATTCAGAAGCGTGAAAACAAAGCCAATAATGGCCAGAGTCAGCAACGACTGTCCTAAATCATCCGAAGTCGGAAGCGTAATGCCGCTTACCAGGACGCTCGCCAGCCAGATGCCAGCCATATTGGCGATCAGTGTGATTAGAAAGTTCATACTTCAAGTGTTGCAGGTTTGTTCAGCTTGCGAAAACGAAACAGCTCAAAACCGCAACAGGGATAGGCTGGCAACATGGTTGAAACGACGCCCGTAAATATCCGCGAGGACGTAGCTGAGCTACCCGCATACATTCCCGGTGCGCGCCCTGACTCGGCTGGGGTTGCGAAACTGTCCTCTAACGAGAACCCCTACATTCCCCTTGAGGCCGTGCGCGAAGCCGGCCGCGCGGCCCTTGACGCTGTGAACAGGTATCCGGATATGGCGTCGCGAGATCTGACAGAAGCCCTCGCGAAATTCCACGGCGTCAACGAAGATCAGATCGTATTGGGAACCGGGTCTTCGGCGTTGCTCGTGCACGCGATGACTGCGGTTGCGCGGCCCGGCTCGAAGGTCGTTTTCGCGTGGAGGTCCTTCGAGTCCTACCCGATCGCCACGGTTACAGCGGGATCAAAGGCAGTTGCCGTTCCGCTCGCGGCCGGTGGCCGTCACGATTTCGATGCCATGGCCCGCGCTATTGACGCGGACACCAGTGCCGTCATTGTCTGCAATCCAAACAATCCGACCGGGGCGGCACACACCCTGACTGAGATCCGCTCGTTCCTTGACCGCGTTCCCAGCCACGTCCTCGTCATCATCGACGAAGCGTACATCGACTTTGCGACCGAACCCGGCGTGGAAACCGCGATCCCACTAATCGAAGAGTTCCCAAACATCGTCATCGCGCGCACCTTCTCGAAAGCGTTCGGACTAGCCGGCGCTCGCGTTGGCTACATGATCGGCGAACCCAACCTAATTCGCGCCATTTCAAAGGTCACCACCCCCTTCGGAGTTTCCCACGTCGCCCAACAGTTAGCGATCACCGCCCTCGAAAATCATGATTGGGTTGTCGAAGCGGTTGCGAAACTTGTTGCAGAACGAGGGCGAGTCTGGCGTGCGCTACGGGATTTAGACGTTGAACCCGTGGCGTCGCAGTCGAACTTTATTTGGATTCCGGCCGAGGTCATGGATCCGCAGGAGCTACCCGCCGCGTGTCGGGATGCGGACGTGCTGGTGCGTAGTTTCCCAGAGGGAACGCGCATAAGCATTGGACTGCCGGAGGAAAACGATCGCCTAATCGAGGTCATTAGGCAACTGCAAAAGTAGGCTTCTGCGCGGTGCCGGGATGACTATTTTTCGTCCGCTTACTACCAGGCCCACGGGAGGGTTAGGAAAACCGCGATGGAGATCGCGACCTCGAGTGGGCCAATAACTGCGGGGCGCCACGGTTTGCCGCGTTTTATGGCGCTAAGGGGCATGGCGACAGCTCGCGCGAGCACGCCGACCCACACGGCCACGTGAACCCAAGAGACCCATCCGATCACTGCGAGGACGATCATTGCAATGACGCTGATTGCGTGAGCGACGATAGAGCCGACAAGCCAGGAGGTTTCACCGCGCTCGCGGATTAAGGTCTTGACGTAAGGAACTGTCAATACGAAGTAGATGCCCAGGAGCGCGGCGAAAAGCCAGGCTAAAGGATCGATGTCTCCGGAAAACCAGGGTGTCGGGTGTGCAAGATTCGTTGCTACCGGGACGATCAAAACCGAAGCGATGATCGTCGAGATCCGGGAGGATAGGTCGCGTTCGTCTCGGCTCCACGCGTGGTAAGCCCAGTACCCAATCAGTGGTACGTACAGCACTGCCCACCACAGGATGTGCGGGGCCAGAACTAACAGTGGCAAACCGGAAGCCGCGGTGACCGTTGCGTATGTGATCACCGCGGGGCGATAGCGGACGCGGAAGCGAGACTTGAGGTACTTCTCGCCGACGCTGAACAGCAGGAACCCGCCCGTCCACGCAATACCGAGCAGGGCGAGCAACCAGGTCTTGTCGGCCAAGATGATGCCCGCAAGTAGGGGCATGAATCCCATTGGCCAGGATCCGTGTTGGTCAGGAACCCAGCCATTCATGATTGCGGGAGAGCGCCGCTTTCTTCTGGTTTTATCCATGTTATTTAGTTAAACATGGATCCCTGGAAAAATTTGGCGCAGGATCTGACAACGCGTCCGCAAAGCAGAGCACGCGGCAAGTAACGTCGGTCAACGTCGCCGAGCTGCGTTTCCACTACCGGGGGTGTTTTATTCCCGCTGCCTGTAGCACCGCGTTCCACCCCGCGTGGTGTTGCATTTTCACCACGCGGGGTGTTTTACCGCCCACGACTGAGGTGTTGCCTTCCACTACCTCTGCGCGGCATCGCGGGCGGCGATGGCTCCGAAAACGAGTCCTTGCCCGATCGTTGCTCCGGGGCCGGGGTAGTAGTGCCCAAAGGCGTTGGCTGCAGAGTTGCCCGTCGCATACAGGCCCTCAATAACTTGACCGTCCTTGTTCAGGACGCGAGCTTTCTCATCAGCCTTCAAACCGCCGCACGTGCCCAGGTCACCGGGAACGATCCGCACTGCATACAGCTTGCCTGCCAAGGCCCGTAGGTTTGGATTTGGCGTGACTTTCACGTCACCGTAGTAGTTGTCATAGCGCGAAGCGCCACGGTTAAAGTCGCGGTCATAACCAGTGCGAGCCATGTTATTGAAGTGCAGCAGCTGCTCGGTGAAGTTATCAACGGGGACACCCATCTTCCGAGCAAGCTCCGAAGGCGACCCTGCATCAACCGCAATTCCGGCCTCGTACCATTCTTTCGGAAGCGGCATCCGCGGGAAGGAAACGGTTCCGAAAACGTACGAATTTTTGAATTCCTGGTCGAAAACGATCCACATGTCGCCAATCGGATCGCCTTCGCGTTCGCGGCGGAGCCATTCGTTTCCAAACGACATGTAGTCGATCGCCTCGTTAATGAAGCGTTTTCCGTCGCCGCCAACGATCATCGAACCGGGAAGTGACCTTTCTGCAAGCATCGAGGTCGGCGCTTGGCCCGGTAGTGGTGCAATCGAAGGGAACCACCATGCTTGATCCAGGAGGTCGACGTCTGCTCCCGCGTCGATAGCTACTTGGATGGCGCTGCCCACATTTCCGGGGTTGCCATGCGACCAGTCTTCGAGTTTGTCGGACTGATATTCGTGGCGCCACTGCATGTTGTGGTCGAAACCGCCAGACGAAATGATGACGCCCTTGCGGACAGTCACAGTGGCATCTACGCCGTCCTGCGTTACCACTGCGCCGGTGACTGCGCCACTGTCATCAGTAATCAGACGGGTTAGCGGGGCGTTAAGCCAAAATGGAATGCCCGCACGAATAACTCCGGCAAACAGCCCGCCAGCCAGGGCTTCACCCAGGGCAACGTATTCGCGTCCAAAAGCCATGCCGCCAACGCCCTGGCCGACTCGTTTCACGACGGCGGGAAAGGCTTTGGCGGGCTCTTTTGCCATCAGGTTCATCCAGCGGTAATCGCGGATCGTGATCGGCATCGGGACGGGCGCCTCTAGCGAGGACTTGCGCAAAACCGGACGCCACTTGCCCAAA
>DUQT01000026.1 GCA_012837655.1 Actinomyces sp.
CACAGGTAGCAGCGACTCCGACAGAACGGTCGGGTCAATGGGTGTGAAGATAACGATCAGTGAAACCTTCTTACCAAACTGCGTGAGAGCCGCCCCCAGATTGCTCCAATCCGCCTCTACCAAATCAGGATCCAGTGGAGCCATCGCGTGCGACATTTCGCGCAAAACATCACGCGGACCGGGCTTCACAACACGTGCTTTCACGTCCACGTCACCGGCGATCATCGAAACCGAATCGCCCGCCTTCGCGCATAAAACCGACAGCAGCAGGGCCGCGTCCATCTGCGCGTCAAGGCGCGTCACGTCCCCAAGACGAACCGCAGCAACGCGCGAAGTGTCCAGTACCATCACGACGTGCCTATCCCGCTCGGGCCGCCACGTCTTGACGATGATTCCCTCCGCTTGCCGTGCCGTCGCCCGCCAATCGATCGATCGCACATCGTCACCATCGACCCATTCACGCAACGAGTCGAACTCCGTACCCTGACCCCTCTGCTTCGCGAGCGCCTGCCCCTCCACAAACTGCAGCTTCGCCAATGCGGTTGGCAGGTGTTTGCGCGCAGGGAATTCGGGCAGGCTCCGAAGCTCGCCCTCGAGGTCAAAAGTCGTCTGCCGCGACGCCAAACGCAACGGCCCCCACGACCGCACAGTCACCGAAGACGCGCGTAAACTGCCGCGCCGCGTCGGGTTCAGTTTGGTTGCAACTTCCGTTTCGTTTCCATTCTCGAGGACGAGCCGGTGACGGTTATCCACAGCGCCTGCGCTTGGTTGCCAGGCGTCGCGGACGTCGGCCCTCATGCGCCTGCCCGGATTGGTGAGTCGCAACCGTGATTCGGACTGCTCACCCACGCGGACGGGCACGACCTCGTCACGAGTTATTTTCAACTTGCGCGGCGATGGGGCGAGTAGCAGATCCAACACGACCAAGACGATTACTACTAGCAGCCACCTTGCGGCCGTGGTGGGTTGGGGCCAGAACACGATAAGGACTACTCCCGCAAGGAGTAGTACCGGAACGCGCCAAGAGATGCTCATCGGGGAACGGGAATCGAATCCAGGGCAGTGGCCAGTACAGATTCCACGCGCACGCCCTCCAATTCGGCTTCTGGACGCAGGCCAAGTCGGTGCGCGATTGTCGATTGAGCCATGACCTTAACGTCGTCAGGGGTGACGAAGTCGCGGCCGGACAGCCACGCCCACGCGCGTGACGTTGCCAGCAGGGCGGTTGCAGCGCGCGGTGACATTCCCAGAGAAAGTGACGGCGTCTGGCGGGTCGCACGCGCAATGTCGACGATGTAGCCGATTACTTCGGGATGAATGTCAACGTTCGCGACCTCACGGATGCCAGTTTCGATGTCTTGAGCGGAGGCGGCGGGGCGCAGTCCCGCGGCCTCCAGGTTGGATGCGTCGAAGCCGTGAGCGTGGCGCTGAACGATCTCAATCTCGTTGTCGCGCGACGGGATGTCCATGTTTACTTTCAGCATGAAACGATCCAGCTGGGCTTCCGGAAGGGGATAGGTGCCCTCATATTCGATGGGGTTTTGCGTGGCGGCGACCATGAACGGCGCGGGTAGCGCCCTTGGTTCACCGGCGACCGTCACCTGGCGTTCCGCCATTGCTTCCAGCAGGGAAGCCTGCGTCTTCGGGGGCGTGCGGTTGATTTCGTCAGCTAGCAGCAGGTTCGTGAAAACGGGACCCGGGTGGAAGCTGAACTCATTCGCACCGCGATCGTAAACCAACGATCCGGTCACATCGCCCGGCATGAGGTCGGGGGTGAACTGCACGCGCTTAGTGTCAATGCTCAGTGATCGAGCCAGAGCCCTGACCAGGAGGGTCTTTGCCGTACCGGGAACGCCCTCAAGTAGGACGTGGCCGCGCGTTAAGAGCCCAATCATCAGGCCCGTAACGGCCGCTTCCTGCCCAACTACTGCCTTCGCGACTTCGTTTCGAACGCGAAGTAGCGCATCGCGTGCGGAACGGGTTTCGGCCCCGGGTGCGGCATCCGCGGCACCAGTGCGCGAGGGAACCCCCGAAGCGTGTCGCGCCGGATAACCGTCGTCGCCTTGCGAAGCGGCGGCGTTGGCGTCGCGTTCGGGGTGGGTTTCGTCAGTCATGGACAACCTCCTCAACTAGGTCGTCGAGCTCTTTGGCTCGCTGAATTATCTGATGCTCAGCGCCCGTGAATGGGGCGAACAACAGTTTGTAAATTTCTTGCTCAGATCGGTCGGTGCGGCTAGCGACTGTGTTCACGAACTTGTCTTCGCCTATCGCATCAGGTAGTAGCAGAGCCTTGCGAATCCTGCGTCGCGCCCTCGTTTGGAGTGCCGAAATCGCCCACGCCGCATCCCTCGTCTCATGGACCAAGTGGCCGTGCTGGATTACCGTTTCGGAGGACTTCACCGTTACGGGCAGCCTCTCGAATGCCAGTGGGCCGAAGCGGCGCCCTCGGAAAAACATGAATGCCAACGCCACGAAAAGCAAAAGTAGCGCGGTGGAATACGACCACCTTGGAAGCAGGCTCCAAACGCCGGCGGTGGTGCGGTCTTTGAAGTCGAACTCGGAAGTCGGAAAGAACCACACCAGGCGGTCATTGTTGCCAAGGATCGTAAGCGCGGCGGCTGCATTGTCGTACTCCGTGAGCTGATTATTTTGGAAGAAAGTCGACAGTGCCCACACATATTCCGGGTGATCCGCGGTTGCCGGCCAGATACCTACAGTGGGGCCTTCCTTGTTGTAGAAGCACGTGCGGGGAGGTTCCGGAACGCCCTCTTCGTCAGTATCGATAACGCTGTCGCCACTCGAAATTGCTTTCGCGCCGCCGAAAAAGTCGGAGCAGGACGAATCGCGGGCTTGAGCATATGATCCTGCATAGTGCGGCTTCGTCGTGTTGTGAATTTGCAGGTCATACAAGCTTGAAACATTGCCGAATACGACACGTCCCGCGTCATTCACGAAGGTCGGCAGCGCTTCCCTGACTTCATAGGAGAATTCGATGGAATCGCTGACCATCAGCGTCGTATTTTCATCAAGGTCAGGCATCCGGTCAGCTGAGTAAGCCAACTCAACGTCGACGCCCTGCTGTTTCAAAACCTCGACGATCGCACGTGTTCCGTCCGGTTGTGGGGATCGCGGATCCAGCGGGTCGTATTGCCGTTCGTAGCCGAAAACCTGGCTCAAAACGACGATTACGATCAGGCCCAAAAGTAGCCAGCCGCCCCACGATTTCCCCAGTTTGCGCAGGGTGGTTCCCCTCGGGGTTGCGACGCTCATGCCTTCACCTGCACTTTCTGCAGGCGTTGTTTGACCTGGTCGTCCAGGTACAAAACTTGGTCTACGTCGACTACGTCAACGCGCCCGTTTGGAAGTAGCGCGTACGCCGCGATATCGAATGCTTTCGCGCATTCTTGCGCAGGTTTGCGAAGTTCCGGATAGCGCGCAGAAATCGCGCGCGTCACGTCTCCGACAGTTCGTCCCGGCGCAGTCGAGGTCAGCCCCGACTGGTCCAGCCGCGCAATAATCGCCCGGAATGCGGCCTTCACGGCCTCTTCAGGATCGGAAGTGCGCAGATTCGACGCCAGTTGGCGGTATTCTTCCGCAGAAATTCGTGGATCAACGAGGGCGTCCTCTGCAGTTTCTTCGACCTGCTTAGGGGCGCGGATCAACCGCGTATAGAGTAGCCAGCCAACAAGCGCTAACAAGCCGACAATGAGTACCGCGATGAACGGTTCGGTCGGAACGGGCGTGTCTGTGTCGAAAAGCCCTTGGAGGGGGCGAAGCAGCCAGGAGAGGAATTCTTGGAGCCAGTCGCGTTTTTCTTGGTATTCCGTCTTTGAGAGTTCCCGGCGCACAAGTTCTCGTGCCTCATCTGGGGAAGGAGTCAGCGGCGGCTCAAACCCGAACCACCGACTGACCGCGATTTGTGCGGCCAGGACCCTCAAAGTGAAATCCAAATACAAGCTCATCCGCGTCCTTTAGCGGTTCAGGTTTCCTAGGATTTCGATGTCGAAGCCCTCCTTGCGAATGCGCTGATTTACGTAAATCAATGCGACGAGGGCGGCGCTGAGTGGCGCGGAAATAAGTAGGCTGATGATTTGTACAATCAGGTCTCCGACCATCATCGCGCCCGACACTCCTGCACTGGTTCCCGTGATGAGTCCGCCAACTCCGGTGATTAGCCCGATTGGGACTGTAACTACTGCGGCTAGGAACTGGATAATAATCGTTGTCAGTAGGAATGTGCCGAAAATGCGCCAGAAAAATCCGTTAGTTAGTTTCCATGAGCGCGTGATCGCACCTATTGGGCCAACCCCTTCGTTTGCGACGATGGGCATTGCAACTATCAGTTTGATGTAGACGTAAACCATGCCCAAGATGAAGGCCAATATCATTAAGAGGAATATTGCTACCGTCCACCCGCTGTCAGACGCGGAGAGCAACGCAGTTCCAAACAGAATCACGAGTACGGAGGCTACGACGCCAACGACAAACACGAGTAGGTAGTACAGCACGTATTTCCACACGTTCGGGCGGAAAATCTGCCACGCTCCCTGCGGTGAAATCTTATACCCCTTGACGGCTTCCACTGTGACTATAGTTAGGGGACCCATTAGTAGGCCCACGAGAAAGCTTGAGATCACACCCGTGAGTAATGAAACGGATGTAATACCGAGAGCTCCGATTACGCCCGTCGGGGAGAACAGGTCAAGAAGGGCACCCACACCAAAGGACAGAAGCCCTGCAACCAGGGCGACGATCAGTGTGAATCCCACGGTTGCCTGCGGATTAAAACGGATGAGCGAAAACGCGCCCCCAATGATGTCGCCAACCCCCAGAGGGCGGATCGGGACAATACCGGGCTTCACTTGACCGTATGTCATGGGTTGCTGGTAGCCACCCATCGGCTGTTGGTATCCGCCCTGCTGGTAGCCAGACTGACCGTACAGTTGGTATCCGGATTGACCGTACTGCTGGCCGTACTGCTGGGAACCGTACTGCTGACCGTATTGCTGGTAACCGCCCTGCTGGCCGTACTGCTGGTCGTATTGCTGGTAGCCGCCTTGCTGGTATCCGTACTGATGGTTCAGGTCCTGCCCGTATCCGGACTGGCCGTACTGGTCAACCTGGTTCTGGCCGTACGGCTGAACCGGCCCCTGCCCGTAACCGGATTGGCCGTCCTGCTGGCCATACTGCCCGTAACCGGACTGATCCCCCTGCTGGCCATACTGTTGGTAGCCAGTTTGACCATACTGCTGGTTCCCAGGCTGCGCTCCGTGTCCAGACTGTCCGTACTGGGCTCCATATTGCGAAGTTTGATTCTGCCCGTACTGCAGATTCCCAGCTTGACCGCCCTGCTGATATCCGGGCTGCTCATATTGGTTGTAGGAGGACCGTTCCTGCGAGTCTTGCCCCCAGGAACCTGCGGGCGAGGAGTAGTTTTCGTCGTTGCGGTTATTGGATGGGCTGTTCCCAGCAGCGTCCTCGTTAGAAGAACCACCGGGCGCTGACCACAAGTTTTCAGGGTCATGTGCGTCCGACATGATGAGCTCCTGCAATGATAGAAAATATTTGCTGTATCACTTTTGGTGCGGTGTTAGTTTACTTTAGCCATGTCGAATTGCCAGTGCTTGTCTATCAACTCGGACATTGATGGTGCGTCCACGCCCGATCGCGTCGCCATCCACCTGGATCAAATGTGACTTCGACATTTGGCTGTGCGCCCATGAAGACTGCTTGAATTCAATGTTTCCACTCGTGCCAGGCAGTTCTTCCTTCCGAATCCCGAGCCCCTGCGCACCAATCTTTGTAAACAGGTCCAACCATCCGATTAGCCCGTGCTCGGCCTCCAAAATCGCGACGTCCAACTTGCCGTCATCTAGCTTCGCGTTTGGCGCCAAAACGACCCCCATTACCAGCGTGGAACAGTTCGCGAACAGCAGTGACCGTCCCGTAACTGCGTAATGTTTTCCATTGTCGAGGGCGACTCGCGCGCTAATGTTTGGTGACCGCAGTGACTGTGCTCCCGCGACGACGTAGGCTCCCCAGCCGACCTTGTCTTTCAGGTCGGATCTGGCGCCGGACATGATGTGCGCATCCCAGCCTTGGCCGGCGACGACGAGGAAGGAGAACTCATCTTCCGCGGGAACGGGCAGTCCCTTTTTCATGAGTTTTTCTTGGTGTACTTCTGGGATGAGTGAGCCTTCCGGGGGAAGTTTGGGGGAGCCTTCGAGGTCGGGCACCTGTAGCCAGCCGATGTCAATGTTGGACTGCAGGCCAAAGAAAGCGATGTCGACAGCTTCCGCTAGGTCGTCGTGGGGGACCCTTAGGTTGCGGCCCAGCAGGTTGCCGGTACCAAACGGCAGGACCGCCATTGGGATATTGGTGTGAGCCATTGCGGCGGCAACGGCTCGGACGGTTCCGTCACCACCTGCGGCGATCACGAGCGCCGCGCCTTCCGCGATTGCTTTGGCGGCCTGACCTGTGCCCGGGTCGTCCTCGGTGGTTTCAAGCCAGACTGGTTCGCCCATACCCACCTGCCGCGCACTCAAAGTCACCAGCTTCCGCAGCCTGTGAAACTTAGTTACCTTCACCGGGTTAAAAACGACGTAGGGTGAACGGCGGCTTGGTGAGTCGTTCAAGGTCCCTCCCAAAAGGTTTCAAACTGCCAGCAAATTGCTAGTGAATATGAGGTAAGACTATAGGACCGCGCCAAAACCCGGTATCTGGGGTGAATCCGTTTGCAATCACGCGGTAGGCTGGAACCATGATTGATCTGAAAGCCCTGAGAGAAGATCCGGAACCTGCCCGCCAGTCACAGATTGCGCGTGGAGCAGATCCCGAACTTGTTGACCAGATTCTTGAAGCCGATCAAGCTCGCAGGGACGCCCTGCACGAGTTTGAGAATAAGCGCGCCGAACAGAAATCGATCTCCCGATCTATCGGCAAGGCCGCACCGGAAGACCGCCAGAAGGTCCTTGCGCACGCGAAAGAACTCGCCGCTGAAGTTAAGGATCTGGAAGCCCGGGCCAACGAGATGCGCGACAAGGCCGACGCGCTCGCAAAGTCCATTCCCAACATCATCCTTCCCGGCGTTCCCGCTGGTGGGGAAGAATCCTTTGAAGTATTGCGTTTCGAGGGCGGCGAACCCCGCGACTTCGAAGCTGAAGGATTCGAGCCTAAGGACCACCTGGAGCTCGGCGAGGGCCTCAAAGCAATCGACATGAAGCGCGGCGCGAAGGTTTCGGGCACCCGCTTCTACTACCTAACCGGCATCGGGGCCCAGCTCGAACTCGCCCTACTCACCATGGCTTTGGACCAGGGCGTAAAGAACGGCTTCATCCCGATGATCACGCCGACCCTGGTCACCCCTGAAATCATGGGCGGAACAGGATTCCTCAACGAACACTCCGAGGAAATCTACTACCTCCCCACCGATGACCTCTACCTGACCGGCACTTCCGAAGTCGCGCTCGCGGGCTACCACACCGACGAAATCATTGACGTTGACGAGCCGAAGCGTTACCTCGGTTGGTCCACCTGCTACCGCCGCGAAGCCGGTTCCGCCGGTAAGGACACGCGCGGCATCATCCGCGTCCACCAGTTCAACAAGGTCGAAATGTTCTCGTATTGCACCGCAGACGAGGCCGAAGCTGAGCATGAACGATTCCTGGCATGGGAAGAGGAAATGCTTGCCAAGGTAGAACTTCCTTACCGCGTCATTGACACTGCGGCTGGCGATCTGGGCACTTCCGCAGCACGCAAGTTCGACTGTGAAGCGTGGCTGCCAACTCAGAAGCGTTGGATGGAAGTTACCTCGACTTCTAACTGCACGACGTTCCAGGCCCGCCGCCTAAACATTCGTGAACGCGGTGAAGGTGGAACGCAGACTGTAGCGACTATCAATGGAACGCTTGCGACCACCCGTTGGATTGTGGCGATCCTTGAGAATCACCAGAACGAAGACGGCTCAATCAACGTGCCGAAGGCGATGCGCCCGTACCTGGGTGGTCGCGAGAAGCTAGAACCGGTTGTTTAGGACATGTAAGTGAGTAACCCGCTCCTAACCCCGCCGCCAACAGACCTGCCCCCGATTCCGTTCGAGGAACTGGTCCAAAAAGCTGCCGCCGCTTTCCCACCGGACCTAGTGGCAACGAGTTCGCAGATGCTAATCGCACTGGACGTTGACGGCACATTACTGACCGTCGATGGCGCCAGCGAGATCATCCTTGACACCGTCGACCGCCTGCAAAACGCTGGCGTGCACGTAGTCGTAGCGACGGG
>DUQT01000027.1 GCA_012837655.1 Actinomyces sp.
AAGTCCCTTAACGCGAGACCAGGCGTCAGCGGAGCTAGTGAGAGCCTTCTCAGCCGTGGCCTCAGCATCCACTGTGATTCCCAGGTCGGATAGGGACGGTTCGTATTCCTTCCCATCGACCGTAAGATCAGCGGTAAAATCATCGGCTCGTTGCTGGATATTTTCAACGATTTCCGCCTGGGTCATCCCGGACACGGATTCTCCCGCAATGGAAGTGCCCGGAAGAGCACGACCACTGTAGTAGGAAGCATAGGCAGCCGTTGAGCCGCCGAGCACCACTACCAGAGCGGTAATCACGCCAATGATCCATTTGGTGGCACGCGACATACAATCAACCTCATAAAACGCGAGCGCATCGCTTTAGCGAGTGCAGGTTCAACTTCTAACATTGTCGTTTGCTTTGCGAAATCTATCAATCGCAAACACGGTTCAAGAATTGGTAGTTGGTCACGTTTTGGGCTTACACTACGCATTTCTTAGCTGTTGGCGAACAATCTGGGAGGCTCCGCGCGGCACTGCGTTTTGTTTTCGTGACCGTCCTAACATATGGGACGTGGTGGACCGATACGGAACAGATATTTTCGCGTCTGACCCGCACCGGGTTGGAGATTTCGCGCACCGCCCTCATTCAAAGAAGGTGCCCGCCGAGCGGGGCTTGGTTGTTGAAGACCCCTCCTCGGGCTTCGTGGGCGCGGTCATCCGCGTGGAGAAATCCGGTGGCGTGCACCTGGTTGAGTTGGAAGACCGGCGCGGAAATCGGCGTTCTTACCCTCTGGGCGGCGGGTTCTGGGTGGATGGAAGACCCGTCGAACTGACCGTCCCGGTTAGGAAGCGAAGCACCGAGCCGAAGTTCACCGCTTCTGGTTCGCGCGCCGTGAAGCTGGATCGCGCCCGAGTTGCACAGCCGTCCCGCATTTTTGTGGAAGGCTCCCACGACGCGGAACTTGTTGAAAAAGTTTGGGGCGATGACCTGCGCGTGGAAGGCGTCGTTGTTGAATATTTGGAGGGCGTCGATCATCTGGCGGATGTACTCGAAGTATTCGGGCCCACACCTGAACGTCGCGTCGGAGTCTTGGTCGACCACCTTGTCCCCTGCTCAAAGGAAAGCCGCATTGCTGACGAAGTCATGTCACGCTGGCCTGAATCAGTGCTAGTTGTCGGCCACCCGTTCGTCGATATTTGGCAGGGCGTGAAACCTGCCCGCGTTGGTTTGAAAGCATGGCCGGACATTCCGCGCGGAACGGATATTAAGGTCGGAACACTGCGGGCCCTGGGGCTCCCCCACGAAACCCGCGAGGACATTGGCCTGGGGTGGAAGGCGATCCTCGCCCGCGTGCGCACCTACCGCGACCTCGAACCCGCCCTGCTTGGACGCGTCGAGGAACTCATCGACTTCGTGACCGTCGGCGGCTCAGACCGTTAACTCCCGCGTCACGTAGTCCGCGAGTAGCCTTCCCCGTAGCGTTAGCTTAATCGTGCCGCGCTCAGCTGCGTCCTCGTCAATCAATTTTTCATTTACGAGGGCGAGGATTCGTCCGCGCACGGTTGGGTCGATCTGTGAAACTGGGATGCCGTCAGCCGTACGGATTCGCAGGAGTACGGCTTCGAGTGCGCGGTCTTCTGCGTCTAGGACTTCGCCTGCCTGGGCGGGTGAGCTTGGTACGTTTTGAGCGTTGGGTGAAGTTGATGCGCTGGGTGCGGCGTCGACATTTGTGTCGGACGTGCTCGGTGCGTCTGAGTGCGCTGCTGGACGCGTTGTATTAGATCCGATCAGAGGCGTGCGCGATTGTAGAGCATCTGCCCATGCGCGCGGGTGCTTGCGGTTCCACCAGCGCAGGTTGCCGACGTGACTGTGTGCGCCGGGGCCGATCCCCCACCAGTCCCAGTCAAACCAGTACGCCAGATTGTGCTTCGACGCGTGCTGTACCTGTGTCGTCCCTGCCGATTCGCCGGGTTCCAGGCGCGCCCAGTTGGAGATCTCGTACCACGCAAAGCCAGCTTCCGTCAGGATCCGGTCGGCAAGTTCGTACTTGGTGGCCTCATCGTCCGGGTCAGGCATGGGTAGCTTGCCGCGCTTCACGTCCGCCCACATTTTCGTGCCCTCCTCAATCACGAGCGCATACGTCGAAATGTGGTCCGGATTCAGCGCAATCGCAGCTTCCAGGGACCTGCGCCAGTCGTCAATTGACTCGCCGGGCGTCCCGTAGATCAGGTCGACGGACGCATCCAGCCCAGCTTCGCGGGCCCAGCGCACGACCTCGGGAACCATCTCGGGATTGTGCGTGCGGTCAAGTGTTTTCAAAACGTGCGGGACTGCGGACTGCATTCCAAACGACAAGCGGGTAACGCCACCATCAGCGAGCCTTTGCAGTACGACCTGATCCACCGTGTCCGGATTCGCTTCGACGGTGATCTCGATGTCGTCAGCCAGCTCGAAATGCTTGCGAACATGGTCCAAGATGCCGATGATTTGCTCAGGCTGTAGAAGTGTTGGCGTTCCTCCGCCAAAAAAGATTGACTGCACGGGTTCGTGCGGGAAAGGCTCCAAAATTCGCTGTGCCAACTCGATTTCTGTTGCGACCGATTCATCGTAGGTCGCGCGATCTGCTCCGCGTCCAAAATCCACCGTGTAGGTGTTGAAATCGCAGTAACCGCATCGCACTGTGCAAAACGGGACGTGGATGTACAGCGCGAACTCTGGACTGTGCTCCCCCACCTTGGCAGGTTCCAGTTCCCCCGTCACCGGCCATTCAATGCCGTCAGGCACGTAGGGGCTCACTGGGTTTCCTCAGCGTGGTCGTCAGCGATTTTTCGCGTCATTCCCTCGGCGTCGCCTCGCGCCATTCGATTCGATTCTTCGGCATCGCCGTGTAGCGTTCCCGTCGGTGTTTCCGCATCATCACGCGGCACTCGTTTCGCCACGATGTCGTGCGCTACTCGCCCTTCATCCAGTCCGCGCTGCTCAAACCGCGTCATAACCCTCTGTTCAAACCGAGGCGCAAATCCGCCCCGGTCTGGTTCAGGGTCCCGCGCGTCGGGTCGTTCGCCCTCGTGAATATTTTCGAGGGCGGGGCTGGCTTCCACGACGTCGCGCATCTGCCACGCATAGTTTGGCCAGTCGGTCGCGAGTCGCCACAGGCCCCCGTCTTTTAGGAGTCGGGCTATCGTGTTGGCGAATGCGTCGTTTACTAGGCGGCGCTTGTGGTGGCGGGCTTTGCGCCACGGGTCGGGGAAGAACGTCCAGACTTCCTGCGCGCACGCTTCGGGTAGCAGTGTGGGCAGGGCCTGCGCGGCGTCAACCTCGATGAATCGGATGTTTGTGACACCAGCCTCAACGGCGCGCGAGATCGCCTTTGCGATCCCCTGCTTCCACACTTCGATGCCGAGCAGGTTGACATCGGGATGCTCGGCCGCGTAACTAACCAGTTGCTCACCGTTGCCGGTGCCGACCTCGATTATTAGCGGGGCGCGCCGGCCATACTCGGCTTCCAGATCGATTTGGAACGACGAGTCCACGGTCGTGTAACCGCCATCGCGAGGCACCTCGATCACGTACTGATCAGCGTGTGCATCCCACGTGCGCTGCGTTGACGAATGAAGCGGACGGCCGCGGCGCGCAAACGACTTGGTCCTAGCCGGATAACGAACGGCGAACTGCTCTTCGGTACTCTCCCGCGCAGAATCTTTGGACGTCACTTAGATGGAGCCTCGGAAGTCAGTGCGGAAATGAAGGCTTCTTGCGGCACGTCGACGCGACCGATCGACTTCATGCGCTTCTTGCCTTCCTTCTGCTTCTCCAGCAGTTTACGCTTACGGGAAATGTCACCGCCGTAGCACTTGGCCAGCATGTCCTTGCGCAGGGCCTTAATGGTTTCACGCGCTATTACGCGCGAACCGATCGCGGCCTGCACGGGAACCTCAAACTGTTGCCTGGGGATAAGTTCCTTCAGCTTCTTCGTGATCTTCACGCCGTAAGAGTAAGCAGCGTCGCGGTGCACGATAGCGCTGAATGCGTCCACAGGTTCTCCATTGAGCAGGATGTCCACGCGCACCAGATCCGCGGCTTGATCGCCGGCTGACTCGTAGTCCAAAGATGCGTACCCGCGGGTGCGCGACTTCAGCGAATCAAAGAAGTCAAACACGATCTCCGCTAGCGGTAGCTTGTAGTGAAGCTCAACGCGGTCCTCCGACAGGTATTCCATTCCACCCATCGTTCCGCGCCTGGACTGGCACAGCTCCATAACCGGTCCAACGTACTCCGATGGCGTCAAGATCGTCGCCTCCACCATCGGTTCGCGAACCTCAGCGACCTTTCCATCGGGGTATTCAGACGGGTTCGTAACCGTGAGGACGGTGCCGTCCTCAGCTACGACCTCGTAAATCACGTTAGGTGCGGTCGCGATCAGGGAAAGATTGAATTCGCGCTCCAGGCGCTCGCGCACGATTTCTAGGTGTAGCAGGCCCAGGAATCCGCAGCGGAAACCAAAGCCCAGCGCGGCTGACGTCTCCGGTTCGAAGGTTAGCGCGGCGTCGTTCAGCTGGAGTTTCTCGAGCGCCTCGCGCAGGTTCGTGAAGTCCGAACCGTCAATCGGGTAAATGCCGGAGTAAACCATCGGCTTGGGGTCCTCATAACCCTCCAGTGGCTCTTCCGCACCGCGCGTCGCTTCGGTGACCGTATCGCCGACCTTTGATTGGCGAACGTCCTTCACGCCCGTAATCAGGTAGCCCACCTCGCCTGCGGCAAGGCCGTTGGTTGCGCGTGGTTCCGGTGAAATCACGCCAATTTCTAGGACCTCATAGTCAGTTCCCGTGGACATCATGCGGACTTTCTCGCGCGTGCTGAGCTCGCCGTCAACCACACGAACATAGGTGACCACACCGCGGTACGTGTCGTACACGGAGTCAAAAATCATCGCCCGCGCAGGTGCGTCCTCTACCCCACTTGGAGCAGGAATTTGGCGCACGATCTCGTCCATCAGCTCAGCAACGCCCTCACCGGTTTTGCCGGAAACGCGCAAAATGTCGCTTTCTTCGCAACCGATAAGGCCCGCAATTTCTGAGGCGTACTTTTCCGGTTGCGCCGACGGCAGGTCAATCTTGTTCAGCACCGGAATAATCGTGAGGTCGTTAGCCATCGCCATGTACAGGTTCGCAAGCGTCTGCGCCTCAATCCCCTGCGCCGCATCAACCAGTAGAACCGCCCCTTCACAGGCGGCAAGCGAGCGTGAAACCTCGTAAGAGAAGTCCACGTGACCGGGCGTGTCAATCATGTTAAGTGCGTAAGGTTCCCCATCCACCTGCCACGGCATGCGCACGGCCTGCGACTTGATAGTGATGCCGCGTTCGCGCTCAATGTCCATGCGATCCAGGTACTGATCACGCATGACACGTTGTTCCACGATGCCGGTCAGCTGGAGCATGCGGTCAGCCAGCGTTGACTTGCCGTGGTCAATGTGCGCAATGATGCAGAAGTTACGAATGCGATCCGGGTCTGTGCTAGCCGGTTCGATCGACTTCAATTGGGCTGGTGAGAGTGTGGCCACTCGTACCTTACCTTTCAAAAATTCTCTGGAGCGATCGTCCCAATTGTCCCACTATTGTGGGCTTGGAACGAATTGGAAGGTGCTAGTCGTTAGCGTATCTCATGATTTTCGAGGGCGGAGCGGGCTGTCGTCACGCCAGCGCTTCGCTGCTGCAAGTATTTTCTTCTGCCTGTCGGTGTGCTTTTCAGTGGGCTCGACTGGGTCCGGAGCGTCTAGCTTCATGAGTCCGTTAGCTCCCGGTTGGGCTAGGAGCACCCAGTTAGCGTAGTTCAAGATTTTCGCAGACGTTACTTCGGACTCGTTCGTCCACAGCGGCTCAACTGCGTCCTCGACAATTTCGTGGCTTGGAACTTCCACTCCCTGGCGGGCGGCGCGCATGCGGATGAAACTGGGTAGTAGTTTGGATCCCGCCCACAGAAGTAGCAGGACTGCGACGACGACAACCCCGAAGAGGCGTACGGTTGCCGCAACTCCGCTAGTCATTCCACCGGTTCCGAAGAACACCGCGAAAGCAATCACAAACGCGATAATGATGAACCAAACGCCGTGGGTTTCAAGCTGCCAGTTAATGTCAACCATTTTTTGGAGGACGGGATCGACCTCTTCTTCCTCCTCATCTGCGCCGTCCTGCATCCAAGCCTGCTCCACGATGTCCAGAGCAGCCGCCATCGCAAACGCACGGTTGGACCAATCCCGAAACGCAGCTCCGCCCTCGGATTCATACCAGGGATCAAAATCGCGACGCTCAAACGGAGGCATCTGCTCAACTGCGTCCTCGAAGGCGGCCTTATGCCCCTGTCCGAAATGGAGGATCGTTGCGGTATGGGGGTCGTTTCGCAGACCGATTGGTGACTGCAAGGTCAAGCCCGGCGTGTAGATCACCTTCATGGCTGATCGCACAGCAGACATTGAAATTAGGTCCTGATTTTCCAAGGGTCCTCCCAGCCAAACGACCTAAAATAAGACAGCACTACCCAATGTAGACCATGAGTCGAACAGGAGCGTAAACCAAGCGATGGCACGAACTAACCGCCCGGAAGGCTGGATTCACGACTGGCAGCCTGATGGAGAACCAAACGGCCCTAAGCCGTCGTCTTCATCGGGTGGGAAGAACTTTGATGCGGATAGTTTTGCGCCCGGGGATGACGATTTGCTACCGCCCGAAGATAAGGAGGAGCGTAGCAATCGGTTTTTTCGTCACGTTGCGACCATTCCGGGTCGGCTGCTGATTACTTTGGCCCTTCTTTCGGCAGGGATTGCTGGACTCTTAGGGATTATTGGCGCCTCAACGTACGGTTCGTGGGGCTGGTGGATTCCAATAATCGCCGGCGGGCTTGGCATTGCCATAACTTTGTTTTTCGCGGTGCGCAGAAAACAGCTCCAAGATGCTATTGCCAGGTCCGGTCCGAGGACGATCATCGGTGAGCAAAGAACTGTCGTAACCTACGACGGTGAAGATGGCCAGACTTCACAGCAGCAACAGCTTCACGACATGGCACAGCGCGAGGGCGAAAAGGTGCGGCGCGCACGCGAAGAATTCGAAGTTCGTTCTGCACGCTACCTTCCGCGCGTGGAAGCATTGCAGAGGGCGATGCGGCAGATGGTTGACCCAAGCTACGATGCAGCCTGGCTTGAGATAGATATTCGCCCCACTTTGATTTCATTTTTAGCAACTGTCGCAGTCGTGCCATTGTGTGGGTTCTTGATTGTCATGACTGCGTTCGCTTTGCTACTCACCGCTATGTGAGCTACTCCCCAACATTTCCTGCTTTAGTGCATGGTTTACGCGGTTTCCAGCTGATAGCATGAATCTTTGGATTCGCCCTGGTCGGGCGTGGATCCATGGCTGAGCCATTCGCATATCGAGTGTCCCCCACTGGTTGTCCAAGGCTCAGCAAGCCCTCACCGACCCTGTAATCGAAAAAGAGAGTGTAACTGTGGCAAATATTAAGTCCCAGATTAAGCGCAACAAGACCAACGAGAAGCGCCGCCAGCGTAATCAGGCCGTTAAGACGGAACTGAAGACCTACGTGCGTCGCACTCGTGAAGCGATTGCTGCCGGTGACCGTGAGAAGGCAGAAGAAGCTCTGCGCGCCGCTGGCCGCAAGCTTGACAAGGCAGTCTCGAAGGGTGTTATTCACCGCAACCAGGCTGCCAACCGTAAGTCCAAGCTCGCTAAGCAGATTGCGAAAATGGACTAACGTTTAGACCAAAAGTGGAGGGCCAGATTGATCTGGCCCTCCACTTTTTTGTTTCCGATTCATACCCTCAGCAACTGCGGACTAGAAGTTCCGGAACGGCTTATCAAAAGGCTCCTGTATTGACTTCGGCCATACGAACGCACGATCTCCAACTTCTCCTACGATTTCCTGATCAGTTAAGGCACTGAACCTCTTAATGCTCTCGTCGCCTTGATCATTCCAGGTTGGGTCATAGTTGAGCCACGTACCATCGATGTTGACTTTGTTCCACGCGTGCCCGTCGCTCCCGCTAATTCCGCTGACGGTGATTGACTGCAACCCA
This sequence comes from Actinomyces sp., assembly GCA_012837655.1. GTDB lineage: Bacteria > Actinomycetota > Actinomycetes > Actinomycetales > Actinomycetaceae > Gleimia. Next base: position 8,067 of record DUQT01000027.1, read on the forward strand.
GCTTCCATAGCAAGCAGTTGGAAGGCGTCAGCATATCCGGTACAGATAGCACCACCTTCTAGCAGAGGTCCTGCCGCAGTTTGGTGCGGGTGAACATTCAAGGTCCGCATGATGGTATCAACTTCCAGTCGACTGCTTAAAGCTGCAATTTGCTCAGGACCGGCTTCGTCACCTCTCGCCAAGATTTCTTCCCGTTCTGCATCGGAGAGCCTTGTGTAGATTGTGTTCTGTGCCAACCAATCATCAATGGCATCAGCCTTTTCGCGGTCAGTCATACCATTGGAAATAATTTCGGCTACAACTTGCTCCGCCTTTTTCTTGACCTCACTTTGAATCGCAAGGAACTCTTCACGAGTCTCAAGAACTCTGCGCTCATTAAAGACTGGAGTACCTTCAAGCACCTCAAAGAGCCTCGGGGTAATCTGCAAAATCTTGGAGGTTTCATCAAAATCATGCTGAGGTAGCTGCTCCCCTAAGATCAGCGGATTCTGAGATACGGCCTCGATAATCGCACTACGCACCTGCAGTTTGGTTGAGGATTCCGGGAACGCCGATAGGTCTATTTCCGTATACCCCTGTTCCATGTGAGCGGCGATGTAACGCGACATTTCAGTCGTTCCGAAGATATGATCAGGTATTTCGATTGGTTTCTCCGGAACCGCAGTCCAGGTCTTAGCGGCTCCAGATGCATCGATATCCTCTGGAATACCGTCAGTTGGCGGGTCATATGAGTTGACTCGCTCAATCATTTCATCGACAGATCCATCCTCGGGATTATCGCTGAATGACAGTACCTGGCGAAGCGAAGAGTCACGGATGCTGAATTCAACAGCTACGCCCTCTAGATAATTGGCGTCAACTCTCTTTGCATCAGCCGCAAAAGAGCGGATATAGCCATCTCCAGCGATCGCTGGTAGCCCATCGGGGAAATCGTTCGGAGCAATGACTGCGCTACCGTAGAATCGCTCCAAAAACTCGGGACTGTTAAGGATGTTAACAGGAATTCGAGGACTAATGTCATCGAGTGGACGTAGCGCCGATGTTTGCCAGGTGCCGTCTTTCTTCACCATAGTGAATAGGTATCCAGCAGCTTCTTCTGGCATTTGAGTATCGTGCCCGTATACGCTGATACTCAATTCATCTTTTTCATCTATGTCAGTGATCTTCAGAAACTGGTTTGCCTTTGTGTGGGCGTACCTGGTAGAAGCGTGCAGAAGATTCGCAGGCTGCCAAAGATCAATCACATTTCCATCGCGCATATCTTCCGCGGCGGGCCTGAATCCGTAGACTTTGAGGTTTTGAACTCCTGTCTTTGGCGATTTTGAAGCCTGTGCCTTTGCAAGCACCAATTCCTCGACACCGTCACCAAGATCTCCAATGGTGACTTCCGCGTGGCCATTTCTATATCTAACCTCCGGCGTGGGAAGGTCTTCCCGACCTTCAACGCGAATGGGAGTCACTTCTGGTTTTTCCAGTATCCTGCCCTTTTTGTCCGTGCGTTGCATTAGGTAGAAGGTTGAAAAGACGCCCCAAGTGTTGGCATCGAAAAGTTCGATCCACCGTTCCTCTTCAGGCAAATCTTCCAGAAGGTTCAGTTGCACTGAATACAGGCTCTGACCCTCGATGTGATTTCCTGGAATGATCCTGTATCCGCCACCATTTGTGAAGACTGAAGAGGTATCAAACGGTACTTTTAGTGCGGGATCCAAGTAAATCTGCGCATCCTGCGCCTGCCCAGTTTCCGGGTCAGGCTCGTTGCGGAGTTTTTCCTCGACCTCCCACCAGTCCCGCTCGGTGTAGATATCTTTTTCAACAAAGAGCGCTTCATCCGGTGCCACAACAAGTTCTGGTTGCCAGGCAAATGCGCCCTCAGCGCTTCCACCTTTTTGTAGTCCAGCAGACACCGCGCCGTTATCACCACAGGCGCTCAAACCGACAACTGCCAGCGAAATGATTGAAAGGCTGGCCAAAAGACGTTTTACTTGCACAGTTTTCTACTCCAAATCAAACACTGAGAAGTCACAGAGAACCGGAGCCTGTTCACTAGCCCAGCCATTCGGGGCTAACTCACCATTTACTGTGATGGAGCAAGCCAAAGTGACATTCACGTTCGGGTCGGCAGGTTCAAGGTAAATCTGCCAATCTGCTTGGGCCTGGTTAGTTGCAACAACGGTTTTTGACCAGGTTTGTCCATCCAAAAGAGTCATCGTGCCTTCCGAGGGGTCTTCTGAAGTCTTTTCAAGGTCATTCTCTTCAGACATGGACAGCACATATAGGGTGGCGTCGCCTCCGATAACTTTTGCTTCAAGTTCTATGTTTAGAGGCTCATCGAGCGATTCCACAAGGTGATCGGTGGGAGCTACTTCTGCCTCTTTCTTTGCCAAGTCTTCCGACTCAATCTTTTCTGCAGCAGCTACAGAAATGATTTTCGGCCGATTCTCACTGAAAGGAGCTCCTTCGATCACTTCTTCTTCTTTGAACTCTGGCTTATTCTCAAGCCACGTTTCAGAGTGATAGGCCTTCAGTTGATTAAAAACTAGAAGGAATCCACCTCCAAGAGCCAATCCAACTGCTACGACGACACCAATGGCAATCTTCCAGCCCTTTCACAACTTTTTTTCGAGGCTTTTTGTCACTACCCGAAGGAGGCTTTGGCTTACCCTTCCTGGGATTAGGATTCGGAAGGCCGGTGCCTGACGGAGGATGTGGAGTGCCGGGTCTCACGTTGGAGTTGGGATGTCCATTCCTGAAATTAGGATTGGGGGCACCGGTCCTGAAATTCGGGTTTGGGTTCCCGTATCCCCCGTTAGGATTTGGGTAGCTGTTTCCACTGTTGGGGCCTGGGTAACCATTTCCCCCGTTAGGGCCT
>DUQT01000028.1 GCA_012837655.1 Actinomyces sp.
ACAAGCCGACTTACGCACCGCACATTGACCAAGGCGACTTTGTCATCATCATTAACGCTGACAAGATTGGTCTGACCGGTAATAAGCTTGACCAGAAAATGGCTTACCGCCACTCCGGATTCCCGGGTGGTCTGAAGTCCATCTCTTATCGCGAACTACTCGCGAAGTACCCCGAGCGCGCTGTTGAGAAGGCAGTTCGCGGGATGCTTCCCCATAACAAACTCGGCAGTCAGCAACTGAAGAAGCTCAAGGTCTACCGTGGCTCTGAGCACCCGCATGCTGCACAGAAGCCGATTCCCTACGAGATCACCCAGGTCGCCCAGTAAGCGCCCAGCGCTGTGGACGCCAGTAAGTAAGACTGAGGAGAACTGTGGCTGAGACCACCGAAACTGACGTGCTGGAAGAGGAGAACGCCCCCAGCTCGTACACATCTGAAACCGAGTCCGTCGAAGCGGGCTCCGGCCAGTCGATCACCGCTCCAGGCCACGGCCTAGGACGCCGCAAGCGCGCAATCGCTCGCGTTCGTCTAGTTCCGGGCACCGGCGAGTGGAAGGTCAATGGCCGTACGCTTGACGACTACTTCCCGAACAAGCTGCACCAGCAGCTGGTTCGCTCACCTTTTGTTCTGTTGAACCTTGAAGGCCGTTTCGACGTTGTCGCCCGCATCAACGGTGGCGGCGCATCCGGCCAGGCAGGTGCCCTTCGTCTGGGCATTGCACGCGCCCTCAATGCTATTGACCGCGATGCAAACCGTCCGGCGCTGAAGAAGGCAGGCTTCCTAACTCGTGACGCACGCGCCACGGAGCGTAAGAAGGCTGGTCTTAAGAAGGCACGTAAGGCACCGCAGTACTCGAAGCGTTAAGCTTTGGTGTCAACTTCGACACGAAACGCCCCACACACTTGTCGTGTGGGGCGTTTCTAATTCGAGCGCTTATATTATTGACTAATAGATCTTTCGTGTAAGTAGTTAAACGCGCCGACTGTGGCGCCTTCGGGTGCCTTGTTGAGGATCCAAAGTTTGGTCGGCGCTGGATGGAAGGAACACTATGCCACGAATGTTTGGCACGGACGGTGTGCGCGGGCTCGCGAACCGGGATATCACCCCTTCACTTGCTTTGGAGCTGGGTGAGGCTGCGGCTCGTTACGTGGCACGTACACGCGCCGAGTACGGCGATACGGTGAAGCCAAAGGCGCTGATCGCTCGAGATACGCGCATTTCTGGTGAGTTCTTGGATCACGCCCTCGCTGCCGGACTGGCTGCGGCGGGTATGGATGTGACGCGGGTTGGTGTTGCAACAACTCCGATGCTTGCCTACTTGACTGCGACCGAGGACGTGGCTTTGGGCGCGATGATTTCTGCGTCGCACAATCCGATGCAGGATAACGGTATTAAGTTCTTCGCTCACGGTGGCTTCAAGTTGGAGGATCGTGCGGAGGACGCTATTGAGAAGCTGATGAGCGAGCCGTGGGAACGCCCGATCGGTGATAGCGTCGGCGACATTGAGTTTGATGACTCGCGCGCAGAGGCCGCCTACATTGAGCACCTGGTGCAGGCATGCGGAACTTCGCTTCGTGGCCTGCGCATCGCTGTTGACGCGGCGAATGGTGCGGCATCAAAGCTGGGGCCGGAGGCTCTTCGTGAGGCCGGCGCCGACGTGGTTGTAATCAACGCATCCCCTGACGGTGTGAACATCAACCAGGATTGCGGTTCCACCCACCCCGAACAGCTGCAGGCCTTGACTGTCGCGTCCAAGTCTGATTTCGGCGTTGCCTTTGACGGGGATGCCGACCGCTGTCTAGCAGTAGATTCAGAGGGCAACCTGATCGACGGCGATAAGATTATGGGCGCGCTCGCGGTCGATTTCCGTCGCCGTGGCAAGCTTGCGAAGGACACCCTGGTAGTGACCGTTATGTCGAACCTGGGTCTGCTCCTAGCAATGGAAGAGCAGGGCATTAACACCGTTCAGACCGCAGTTGGTGACCGCTACGTCCTCGAAAATATGCGCGAAAACGGATATACGCTGGGCGGCGAGCAGTCCGGTCACGTGATCGCGAGCCACCACGCCACAACTGGTGACGGCGTGCTGACCGCGCTGCTTCTGGCGCGCACTTTGAAGGAAACGAATCGCAGCTTGGCTGACGCGACGAGCTTCATTAAGCGTTTGCCGCAGATCCTGGTGAACGTTCCCGGCGTTGACAAGCGCCGCACGGATGACCCGGTCCTGCAAGCCGCTGTCGCGGAAGCCGAGCAGCGTCTGGGCAACACTGGCCGCGTCCTTTTGCGCCCGTCGGGCACGGAGCCGCTCGTGCGCGTGATGGTTGAAGCCGCCACGCAGGATCACGCCGATAAGGAAGCGTACAAGATCGCGGACGTAGTCAAGGAACGTCTGGCGCTTTAACCAACGCAAATCGTCGCGCTGGGCTGGCCGCATTGCTACTGGTCCGCGTTACAGACTTCGCAGTTTGCACGTTGCAAGTTCTGCAGGTTCGGGCGACTCGACCCGCGTCAGATTTTGATTTTGGAGGGCGTGCTTGGGAACGCTAATACTCGGGGTGGTGCGAAGGTGCTAAACCCGATGGAGAGGCGAGCCAGGCACGTCCTCTTAAATTTTGCGTAGCTTCAAACTGGTTACGCGGTGGTCGGAACCTTTTCTGATGACTAGCGTTGCGCGGTCTCGGGTTGGTTCGATGTTGTCAACCAGGTTGGGTAGGTTGATTTTGCGCCAGATGGCGCGGGCGCGTTCGACGGCGTCTTCGTCGTCGAGGTTGGCGTAACTGCGGAAGTAGGACTGGTCTTCAACGAAGGCTGTTCCGCGTAGTTTTAGGAAGCGGTTGATGTACCAGGCTTCGATGTCGGCGGGGTCGGCGTCGACGTAGATTGAGAAGTCGAAGTAGTCAGAAACTGCGACGGCACCCGTTTGGCCGACGGCAGTGCGGGCGGGTTGGAGGACGTTGAGGCCCTCGACGATGAGGATGTCGGGGCGGGAGACCACCTCGTACTGGCCGGGAACGATGTCGTAGGACAGGTGCGAGTATACCGGCGCGTAGACTTCGTCTTTGCCGGATTTCACGGCGGACATGAACTCCATGAGTGCAATGCGGTCGTAGGATTCGGGGAATCCCTTCTTTTCCATGATGCCGCGTTCTTGCAAGACCTTGTTTGGATGTAGGAACCCGTCAGTCGCGATTAGTTGCACGCGTGGCGTGTGGGGCCAGCGTCGCAGGAGCTCGCGGAGAAGTCGCGCTGTGGAGGACTTTCCGACCGCAACCGAACCGGCCACGCCGATTATGAATGGGACCGCGGGGTGGTCAGGTTCGTGTAGGAAGTAGTGGCGGTCGCGACTCAACCTGCGACTCGAATCGACGTACATCTGAAGCAGGGCAGACACCGGCCGGTAAATCGCGTCAACTTCGCGCAAATCAAGGGGGTCACCCAAACTTGAAATACGTTCAACGTCATGCGCCGTTAGGGGCAGCGGGGTTGAGTCTGCGAGTGAACGCCACGCTTCGCGCGAAAAATGCTCAAACGGTGACGGCTCCACTCGGTCGGAATCTACAGGCAGGTCGGAATACACCCCTCTATCTTGCCTGAAAACGCGTGACTCTGTGTAGCGAGCGAGTTTTCGAGTGCGTGCAGACCACGCGACGCCGGCGAACCGGCTTCTGGACGCAGGGGCAAGCCCTTGACGCGATCGAGCTGGCTATCTGGACGCAGGCGCAAGCCAAGCGGCAATGGCGAACCGGCTGCGCTAGGACCTCAAACCGTTCCTCGCCCTCGAATACTTCGTAAAATGGGATTGGACGTTGAGCCTTGAAATCCAGCCAAATGACGGTATCTAGCCAAGTGACGGTGGTTTGCCATGTTGATTACCCGTAGCGTCGCAAAGATTAGGGAAGTTGAGGGCGCTGCTGTGGCAGCTGCCGAGACCGATGCGCTGATGGTCAAAGCCTCTGAGGGCGTTGCCGACGCGGCCAGGGACCTGCTTCGCGCCCCGGATTCTGATGAGCTCATCGTCGCGTTTGTGGGAGGCGGCGACAACGGGGGAGACGCCCTTTACGCTGCCGCGTTCCTTTCACTTGATGGGTACGAAGTTGAGGCGATGCTGCTGACCGATCATCCCCATGAACGCGGTCTAGAAACGGCGCGCATGGCTGGCGTGCGGATGTTCAACTGTGAGGACGACACCGCCGATCAGGTTGTGGAACTCGCCAAAAGGGGCACCCTGTGGATTGACGGCATGGTCGGAACCGGAGTCCAGGGACAACTGCGCGAGCCCCTTCGAAGCATTATTGCCGGCTTGGAAAAAATACGGACAGACGCCCCCGAACCGCAGGTAATCAAGGGCCCGACCGGCGAGTCTGTCTACAAGCCGGGCGAAGCACCTCGCGACGAGCTTTCCAAAGCGCCGACCTACACTCGCCGTGTTGTAGCGATTGATGTTCACTCCGGCGTTGCCACCGATGACGGCAGCATCCCCGGACCCGCTCTGCGCGCCGACATCGTCGTCACCATGGGCGCAGTCAAGCCCGCCCTCGTACTACCACCCGCGTCTTATTTGCATTCCGAAATTAGACTTGTCGATTTGGATTTGATTTTCGAGGACGAGGGCGAGACGCGCACGGTAAACCAGTCAGACTTTCTGGAAACCTATCCGGTCCCAGGGCCGCACGATCACAAGTACACGCGTGGGGTGGTGCGACTGGTAACGGGTTCGGAGCAGTATCCCGGCGCAGCGGTTTTAGGCACGTTGGCTGCGCAAAATTCGGGCGTGGGCATGGTGAGGTTGGAGACGACGGATACGCCGAACCTCTTGGCACTGCAGGCCGCGCCGGGAATTGTGCTTGGTCCGGGCCGTTCACAATCCATCGCAGTTGGATCTGGCATGGACCCGGAAGATCAGGAGACGCGCGAGCGCATTGATGTGGCGCTTTCTGATGCGGGTGCGGACAGGGTTCCGATCGTGATTGATGCGGGTGCTCTGGATGTTGCTGCTCGGATGGTAGCCGCGGGTGATGACTTCGCGGAGCTCGCAATATGGACGCCGCATGCGGGGGAGGCAGCGTCAGTCCTCTCGGTTTTGGATGACCGGAAGTGGAAGCGCAAAGAAGTTGAACAGGCGCCGCTGCTTGCCGCGCGAAAACTGGCGGAGCTAACCGGCGGAATCATTGTCCTCAAGGGCGGAACCACCCTGATAGCGGGGCCTAACGGCTTGGTTTATGTGCAGGCGCAAGCTCCCGCGTGGGCGGGCGTGGCTGGCAGCGGTGATGTGCTCACGGGCGTGATCGCCGCGCGGGTCGCCCAGCAGAAAGCACAGTTCGAACAGGACCCAGAGGCGTCCTCGAAGATTTCTTTGCAAGAGAAAACTAATCGGTACGTGCATGCGGTTGCAACGGCGGTGTGGCTACACGGAATGGCCGCGACGGCCGCGGCGGGATTGTCGTATGATTTCCCTGATAACCCGCTCGCCCAAAGGCATCCGAACGAGATCGGCGGACCGATCGCCGCGATTGACATTGCGCGCGAACTACCGACCGTTCTAAAGCAGGCATTGAACCGTAAGGATCGGTAAGCGCTGAGCCATCCGGAAAGGTAGCTACCGCGCCATCATGGTACTGCGACGCAGGCCCGTTGCTTTGGCGAAAGGTAGTTACCGCAAAACGGGCGAGCAAAAACTGTAGAACTGTCTGAATCTAAGGACGACATGACCGAGGAATCCGCTTCCAAACAGCGTGAAAAAATAATTGATGCAACCACGTGGAAGTTCGCCTTTGTGGGAGTCATCAACACCATCGTGGGAACTTCTGTCATGTTTTTGGCGTACAACTGGATCGGGCTTGGGTACTGGGTCTCGTCCGCGTTGAACTACATCATTGGTTCGATAGTTAGTTTCTTCCTGAACAAATACTTCACATTCCAAAATAAGGAACGATCCTTCAAGCAGGTCGTTTTGTTCGTCGTGAACATAACCGTTTGCTACCTGTTGGCTTACGGAATGGCGAAGCCGATCATCTACAACCTGCTGTCCGGAGTGTCCGTGCAGGTAGCCGACAACGTCGCGATGGGGCTCGGCATGGTCCTGTTCGTCATCTTGAACTACGCCGGCCAGCGCTGGGTTGTTTTCCGCAAAAAGTAGCGCGGAAAACGGGCCTGTTTACCGTCTCGTGGTAAGTTTCCTAGCAGTAGGAATAGGAAGAAGACGATGTCTGAACAGCTGTCACACTATCCCGCGGTCGCGGAGATTGACCTGCAAGCGCTCGCACACAACGTGCAGAAAATGCGCGAGTTCGCGCCGAATTCTCGGCACATGGGAATCATCAAGGCAGACGCATACGGCCATGGCCGCGCCCAAATCGCTGTGGCGCTCGCGGAAGCTGGCTACGACATCGTCGGAATCGCGCAGGTTGCCGAAGCACTTCAGGTCCGAAAAGAACTCGACGAAGCCGGTTTCAAGGACGTTGCTGTTTTCAGCTGGATCCTTCCGCCCAATGATGAAGCTGCTCTGCGCGAAGCCCTCACCGCCGGCGTGGAGCTCTCGGTTTCCAATATCGGCCAGATTCTGGCACTCAGCGCCCTTCAGATCCCGGGCCGCATCCACCTGAAAATAGACACCGGCATGGGTCGCGCGGGAGCCACCCCCGACCAGTTCCCGACCCTTGTCTCCGCAGCCCTGCAAGCACGCGAACGCGGACTGCAAACCGTCGGCATTTGGTCCCACCTTGCCCGCGCAGACGAAGCCAGCGAGGAGGGCCGCGAAGCCACAAAGCGTCAAATTCAGATTTTCGAGGACGCTGCTAACACCGCTCGAACGTTAGGGCTGGACGGATTCCAACTTCACCTCGCGGCAAGTTCGGGCCAGATTTGGCATCCGGATTCTCACTTCGACATGGTTCGCGACGGCATCGCGATGTACGGCCTGTCCCCGGATCCGTCAAACGTGGCGACTCTGGACCTTGACCTGCAACCGGTAATGACTTTGAAGGCCCAACTAACCCAGGTCAAGAAGGTCAAAGCCGGACAGCCCGTCTCGTACGGAGGCACGTGGGTCGCACAGCGCGACACGTGGCTTGCAATCGTGCCACTTGGGTACGGCGACGGCATTCCGCGCCACGCATCCAACGCGGGACCAGTGCACGTGTGCACCCCGCACACGACTATTGACACGCACGTGGTGGGGCGCGTGTGCATGGACCAGTTCGTCATCGACCTGGGGCCCGCCGACCAGGCGCCGGCAACAGCGGGGGACTGGGCCGTACTGTTTGGAAACCCACACCGTTTATCCACACGGGGATGCCCCACCGCGGATGATTGGGCTTTGGCAAGCGATACAATCAACTACGAAATCGTTACCCGGTTGGGCGCGCGAGTACCCCGCGAATTTCTGCCCGCGCACGCCGCTGGTATCAACTAGGAACCGTAGGAACTAAATGTTTAGCATCACTGCGAAAGACGCGGAAGACACCAAGGCTTTGGGCGCGGCGCTAGCCGATTTTGTGCGCGGCGGCGACCTCGTCATGCTCACCGGCGACCTCGGCACTGGAAAGACAACGTTCACTCAGGGGCTGGGCCGCGCCATGGGAGTAAGAGGCCGCATCGCGTCACCCACCTTCATCATTGCCCGTACCCATAAGGGAACCAACGGCCCCGACCTCGTACATGTGGATGCCTACCGCATCGAAGACCTGGACGACCTTGAAACGCTGGATTTGGATACCGCGCTCGAGGACGCAGTTGTGGTCGTCGAATGGGGCGAGGGCAAGACGGAAACCCTGGCTGATGATCGCCTAGAGATCGTGATTACGAACCCGACGGATATCCGGGAGGTCGGGGATGATCTGGAGGCCGCCGACTCGGGGCTGCGGGAACTTACTTTCAAGCCGGTGGGACTGCGCTGGCAGGCAGAAACGACGTTGGAGGACGACCTCCGCAAAGCAGTTGAGGACAACTACGCATGATCGACCTATGTATTGACACTTCCGTTGGCGCAACTGTCGCGGTGGTGACCGAAAACCACATTTCAACAGCGACCGAGGCCAGCACGCGTGCACACGCGGAACGCCTCTCCGTCCTCGTGTCAGATGCGCTTGAAGAGGCCGGATTTGGGCGCGCGTCAAAAGACGTGGACCTCGATCAGATTGTTGTCGGTACCGGCCCCGCGCCGTTTACGGGACTGCGTGCGGGACTTGTGACCGCGCGCGTGATTGGGAAGGTGAATGACGTTCCCGTTCGAGGAATCGGATCGCTCGATATTTTGGCGCGCGAATACCTTGACGAAATGCCCACCGACGCTGAAATCGTCGTCGTAACAGATGCGCGCCGCAAGGAAGTTTACTGGGCGCATTACCGCGCTCGCGGCCCTCACGATGTTGAGTTGATTGAAGGGCCGGCCGTGAATTCCGCGGATTTTGTGGCGAACAAGTTCAGCAACTCCAAGGTGAGCTTTGCCGGACCCGGATGTGCACTCTACCCGGACGCGCTTCCGTCCTCGTTAACGGATGAAGACCTGGACGTCTCTATTGCGTCTAGGATTGTGCGCGCCCGTTTGGAAGCCGGTGTTGAGGACTTCCCGATCGAACCGCAGTACCTGCGCCGCCCCGACGTTCACATGGGAAAGAAAAAGCAGTGAGCATCGAACCGGTCATCGAAACCATGACCGGCGCTGACCTTTTCGCCGCGATCGACCTCGAAGCTGAGATCTTCTCCGAATCAGATCGCTGGTCAGAATCCATGCTGACCGAAGAACTCACGCGCCCCGACCGCCTTTACCTGGGCGCGTTCGCTGACAAGCAACTCGTCGCAATGATCGGTGTGCGCATTGCGCTCGACACCGACCTGATGACCGTTGGCGTGCGCCCCGACTGGCAGGGCAGGGGCCTCGCGTCGTGGCTTCTACAAGAAATGCTCCATACGCTACGCCGCGTGCGTATCATTGCCCCTAATCATTTTTTTATTGCCGAGGCCGATTGGCAGCCACCCCGAGAAAAAGGCGCAATCGAAAAGTCGGTGCGCCGCGTGCAGCGCATCCTGCTTGAAGTGCGCGCATCCAACGAGCCCGCCATCCGGCTATATGAATCCAACGGATTCCAGCACGTGGGCCGCATTCCGCGCTACTACCACCGACCCGAAGAAGATGCCCTCGTAATGGAGTACACCTTCTCGAGCGACGAAGCCTGACAGGGGAGTCGGCCGCTGGCTTCAGCCCAGCACCGCCCTCGAAGATTAAAACGATCCGCGCCCACGTGCCCGACGTGTGGTCGGTCGGAAACGCGCGCAAGAGCTCCAACAGCGTGCCAACGCTACGCGGCGCGACCGTGCGGGAAGTCCAGCACCGCCCTCGAAAATCTAGATTACGGAGACGACCTGTTCGGCGGATAGGCGCCCCTTGCGGGGACGGTAGCCAGGGTCGGTTGGTTCTGAGCCGACGACCAGGACCATGAACGGTTGCAGGGAAGTGCCCTGGAAGAGGTCGTCGTGGATCGCGGTGAAATCGCCGCCTGTCATTGGGCCGACGTGGAGACCGGCGCCGCGCAAACCGAGGATCAGGTACGCGACCTGCATGGTTGCGGTTTGGAGGGCGAGCTCATCGTTTCCGGCAAGGCTGTCAGCCAACTGCTGTGGAGAGCCCATCTCCACCATCCCTATGGAAAAATCCCGGTCGTAGGAAATGACCAACGCAAGCGGAGCATTCTTAACGTGCTCCTTGTTGACCTGCGACATGTGGGCGACCAAGCGCTCGCGGGCCTGCGGCGATTCAACAACGGTGATCCGCATCGCGGACGCGTTGTAAGCGGTCGGAGCCCACCTAATCACGTCATAAACCCTGTCAACCACGCTACGATCGAGCTTTTCCGGCTGAAAAGACCTCTGCGTATGCGCCTCCAAAAAGAGGGCATCAATCGACTCTTTCGGCATCAACTTAGTGAATTCATTAGTGGTCATATCTTGATTTCAACACAAAATTTGCCACGTTGGGCCCAGAACTAGGGCAACTTCCTTTTCGAAACCTTGGTGTTTCTTAAAAGGTCGCGTTTTATTCTCGAGGGCGCAGTTTGGACGCGCGTTGGGTGGGTGTAAAACGATCTCTTGGTAATGGCATTAACTCGCATTAATACGCGGAAAAGTGCGTTTGTCCGAAATATTAAACGCAAACGCAAAAATCGTATAGGACTTCGTGCGTGGTTTGAGTGGGTAATCTCGAAGACATGGCCAATACAAATCTCGCTACGAGGAAGCGCAGGGCCTGGAATACCAATGTGTTCGTCAAGCAACTCATGGCTATTTCGGGCATCTTCTTCGTCCTTTTCGTAATCGTCCACGCGTACGGAAACCTGAAGATGTTCTTCGGCCAGGAAGCGTACGATCGCTACGCTGAATGGCTAAAGGGAGACGCCTTCTACCCGCTACTGCCTGAAGGTGGACTTATTGTTATTTTCCGCATTGCCATGATCCTGCTGGCAGTGCTTCACATCGCTTCGGCGTTCTACACCTGGAACGTTTCCAGGAAGGCACGCGCTGATCGCTACACCGTAAAGAAGAACGTGACTGACGCTTACGCTGCGCGCACCATGCGCGTATCCGCTGTCATCCTCCTCTTCTTGATTACATTCCACATCCTCCACTTCACCACCGCTACCATCCCGGCTGGCTTCGAAGCTAGTGAAATGTCTCCTTACATGAGGATGATCGGTGCATTCAGCAACCCGGCACTCGTTGTCCTGTACGCCGTATTTGTCGGAACTGTTGCGCTTCACATCGGTCACGGCACCTGGTCTGCACTGCAGTCCATGGGCTGGCTACGCCGTAACACCCAGAACGTCATGGTTGTTATCTCGGGTATCGTCGCGGCCATCGTGTTCGTGATGTTTATGGCGCCTCCGATTGGCATTGCAGTCGGAATGATCTCTTGAGGAACGTGAAATGACTGATCAGCTTATCCACGGCCTCTACCGCGAAGGCGAGAAAATCGCGGATACAAAGGCACCTTTGGATGTGCCTCTATCCGAGTGCTGGGAAACCCGTAAGTTTAACGCCAGGCTCGTTAACCCGGCTAACCGACGCAAGCTCAAGGTAATCATTGTTGGTACCGGTCTTGCCGGTGGTGCAGCCGCAGCTTCGCTTGGCGAAATGGGCTACCAGGTTGACGCGTTCTTCTACCAGGACTCCGCTCGTCGTGCGCACTCGATTGCTGCGCAGGGTGGTATTAACGCTGCGAAGAACTACCGCAACGACAACGACTCGGTATTCCGTCTCTTCTACGACACGGTCAAGGGCGGCGACTACCGCGCACGCGAAACAAACGTTTACCGCCTTGCTGAAGTATCAGCAAACATCATTGACCAGTGTGTCGCGCAGGGCGTTCCGTTCGCCCGCGAATACGGCGGTCTGCTAGACAACCGCTCGTTCGGTGGCGTGCAGGTATCCCGTACCTTCTACGCTCGTGGTCAGACGGGTCAGCAGCTCCTGATTGGTGCCTACCAGGCACTTGAGCGCCAGGTTGAAGCTGGCACTGTTAAGGAGCACCGCCGCCACGAAATGATTGAACTAATCGTTCACGACGGTCGCGCACGCGGCATCGTTGCTCGCAACATGGTTACCGGTGAACTTGAAACTCACCTGGCTGACGCTGTTGTTCTGGCAACGGGCGGCTACGGCAACGTGTTCTTCCTATCCACTAACGCGATGGGATGTAACGGTTCGGCTGCTTGGCGTGCACACCGCAAGGGCGCATACTTTGCTAACCCCTGCTACACGCAGATTCACCCGACCTGTATTCCGCAGCACGGTGAC
>DUQT01000029.1 GCA_012837655.1 Actinomyces sp.
CTCGTTGAAACTGTTCAAGCCCGCGTCGAAGAAGGTCTCGAAAGCAGCGGCGTGCTCGATTCCGCGCAGGCCACCTCCAGCGTTGCCGTCCGAGGCCCCGGACGAGCCGGCAAGTCCCCCATCCCAATCGCTCCCGAACTCGTCCACTTCGCGCGGCGCTACCGCCGCAAGCGCGACGACGAAGGCAAGGGCGACCGCAAGTAGGGGCAGGTTCCTCTTGGGGCGCTCAACGTGGGGCATGCTCTATTTGGGCGAGCTCCCTTGGAGCGGACGCAACTTGAGGCGCCCGCTCGTCGGGCGCACCCGAGTAAGCGCGGACGCAAGTAGGGAACCTGTGCTCTCCGCGGCGTCACAATAGTGTGCCGTGTGTTTGTTCCCGAGGGCGTAGCTGGCGCAACCCGTTTCTGACGGGGAGTGCCAGCTACGCCCTCGGCCATTTTGGATGATCGCGGTGCCAGTACCGCCCCCAAAAATCGATTCAGACGGGAAGTGGCCAAAACAAGGACGTAAACGGGAACTAAGGGTCTGAACGCAGTCCGAAACGGATGCTGCCAGGCGCCTTTCAGAGGGGAACTACCCAAAACGAGGGCCCAAACCGCCACTTCGGGTCTGAATGCGCTTGGAATCCGCGCTACCAACGGTGATTCTGAGGGAAACGGCCTGAAAAGGACCTTGTTTCAGGTAGTAAGGGTCTGAAAGCCCTAGGCCAGCCCAACGCGAAGACAGTTTGGGTCTGAAACCCAATTAAGAGCCCCGACACATAGCCACGCCACTTTAGGTCTGAACCGCGGCCCAGCACCGCCCTCGGCAATGAACGAATTGCGCGAAAATCGACGACTAGTCGAAAATGTGTGTGGGATTGGGGAAAGGGACCATGTGCTCTGCCGAATTTACGAATTTTCTGACATCATAGGGCTGAGCAACGGCCTGCGCCGCGCCAAATTCTATCAACAACGTGAGCACCGCTGAAATGAGGAGGGACCGTGGGGAGTTCTAATACGCCTCGGCGCCCGGACTACGGGCATCCAGATTGGCAGCAGAACCGCAATCAAAACTACGGTTCCCAGGATCCGAACGCGCGCCGCGGACAGGGCCAGCCGCATGGGCGCCCGTCCAACGATCACTACCACAGCGAGCGCGGTTCCTTCGGTGGCGCGTGGACGCAGCGGTCCGATGCGGATCAGAACAGCTGGCAACGCCGAGAATACGCTTGGGACAGGCGCGAAAATGACCTCGGCGCGGATAACTACTGGAAACAAGATCCCCACGAAGCCAACCGCGCCAACCAGCAGTACCAGGCGCCGCGGCCCAAATGGGAGAGCTCGTCGTACCGACCTGGTTCGCAAAACTACGACAGCGGGAACCAGCGCGAAGAGAAAAAAGTTCCGTCGTTTGCCGAAGTTCCCCAACGGAACGCGGTTGTGGCGGGCCTACTAGCGATCTTCCTAGGAGCCTTCGGCGTCCACAACTTCTACACCGGACGATACAAGATCGCGCTGATTCAGCTCGGGCTGACTGTGCTGTCGAGTTTCAGCCTCGCCATCCTCGTCGGCCTCTGGGGTGTCGTTGAAGGACTGCTACACCTCGTCGGCTCAAATCCCTGGTACCAGCAAGACGGTTGGGGCCGGCCCCTCGCGCGCTAGGTCGCGTGGTTTTGCGGCACTGTTGCTATTTGCCTTGGTAGTCCAGGGTGGTGAGGGAGAACTTCGGTTTGCGCACTTCGAAACCCTTCGCGGTTGAAGTAGTGGTGCGGGCGGAGTTGAATGTGTGGGTTTCTCCCGCGATATCTACAACCGCACGCCAAGTCGTGGTCACAGTCGGTGCCGCGTTACCTGGCTGCTGATAATCCCACGTGATCGACTGATTCGGATACGGTGCCCCATTAGACTTCGAAACCACTACAGACTTGTTACCGGATGGATCCTTGAAGTCCACGCTATGCTGCTGGACTTCCCAACGAATAGTCGCACCAATACCATCTACCGCAACCTGGTCTGACCCACCACTACCAGTCAGGTAAGCGATAGTGGGAACACCGGTGTAAACCCACCCCCGAGTAGGCTGCACATGAACCTGCAGACCACCAGGGCTTGACTGGTCCTTCGCCGTGCTTGCTAGAGCTTGCAGATCAACCGGCTCAAACACATAACCGTCACCGCCAGCGGATCCATCCGCGCCGTCGCTGTTGATTGCAGGCGTCACCCGAACAATACGCCCTAGGTCGTCTTCACACAAACGGCTCGCATAATGGCCCGGCTTCGACCCAAGATGACCACAAGAAACCAACACATCCTGAGAAGCATCCCCGTACGTGTGGTACTGAAACTTACGACCCTGAGAAGACCACATATCAAACCTGCCAGCGGGACCAAACTTCGCACTATTCGGCTTAAGCGGCTTGAAGATCCCAAATTTGGTAATAAACCCACTCTCCGAAAGAGCTCCGAAGTCAAGAAAATCATCTGGGCCCAGTCTCTTGGCGTGGGCTTGCGGAGCGCCCAAGAGAAACAGAATAACGAAAACAGTAACTAAGAGTCTTCTATTCATCGTAGAGATCCTCGTAAGGAATAACTTCTGCTTCTTCTACCTTCCAGCCGTCATCCCAAGACACCTCTACGGCTGCTACAAAATGGAACTCCTCAATATCTTTACGGTCTGATTCCTTTTCAATGTGAATAACATGTGGGCTGACGTAGCCGACTACCTGAGCGCCCCACTCAACGTACTCATTACTACCGCCCTCTAAAGAACCTGGTACATCTAGGTCGTAGATGAGATAGTCACTAAAGTACGTGTCCGTGGCTAAAGCACTGTCGATAATATATGCGTGATATGCACAGTATTCAGACCGTTCTGTACATAGTGACATGAGGGCGTCGGCATCACGAGTTGCCATCGCGTAGGCATAAGCTTCCAGGAAGTATTCTGCGAAGGCTTCCGCCCCATTTTGGGAGTGTTCTTTTGCCAATACTGGCAGTTCCGGTTTCGGGTAGGGATACAGCTCTTCCTTAGACGGAACCACCCATGGCTCCGTTGTAGGCTCCGTAGTTTCCTGGACTGTTTCAGATGGGTAAGTAATAACGGGTTCAGCTTCAGCCTCCGCTTGTGAGCACCCAGATAATGCCAACACGGGTATAGCGATGCTTGCAGCCAGTTTTAGACCTCGACTCATGAGGAACTCCATCTTCACCGATTGGGTGCGGTCACCTAAAACCTAACCGTTCCCCTGCTCAAAAGGTAGAGCCCTGAGACAACCTGTGGAGAAACCACCAAACAATTCACCAACCATTAACCAAACAGCACCAAACCCTTCCCACATTGATAGCCATTCCCCACCCGGAGAGGACTTTTGGGTCTGAACCGCATCGCAGCACCGCCCTCAAAAATCGATTCA
>DUQT01000030.1 GCA_012837655.1 Actinomyces sp.
CGCCGGCCGCGACTGCGCCGGATACTCAGCCTTCAAGCACCGCGTACAGGCGTTTGAGCGATACTTTCTGAGAAGTGCCGAGCTCCTGCGCGAAGAACGAAACCCGTAGCTCCTCGATCAGCCATAGCGCGTGGTCCAACTCCCGCCGACGCGCCACTTCGTGCGGAGGAACCTGCGCCCGCGCCGACACGATCTCGGCCTCGATGTCCTTCACGGAACGCCACTTGCCTTCATCGCGCGACAACGCGTCCGCGGACTGGGAAGCCTTCTGAATCCGCATCCGATCTGCCTTCACAAACCGTGCCAAATGCGGCAACCACTGATACGGAACCTGCACCAGGAATCCGTCATAAACCAACCCGTTTGAATGTTCGCGCACGTCCTGTAGCAGTCGAATCATTGACGGCGAGGACGCCTTTCGGATCTCTCGATCCAAATCAACGAACTCACTAAACGCGGCAACGGTCCAACCCAGGATTTGGTAGGTGCGATCCTCGATACGGTCCTGCACCCAGGCAGCCAGCTCATTGAAGGCTTCGCGCGAACGAATCTTGAACTCGGGCTTTTCATATTCACCCAGCAGAGACTGCACCGCCGCCAACTGCGCGTCAGCGACCAGCTTTTCAGTGTTCGGATACGGCCCGGACGCCAAAACGAGTGCCTCCCGACCCGTCCAGCGAGTCGACACCCGCGCAGTTGCAAGCCCCGTCCTCGCCAAAACCAAACGAGCCAAACCCGCACGATGTTCACGATCCGCCTGCGTCCGTTCAGCCAAAACGCGCACGCCCGCCTTCGGGTCCGCCGGCGTGCCCTGCGGAACCAGCGCCGGATACGCGCGCACATTCAACCCGTCCGAAGTGGTCGCGTCAATGTCGTTCGCCAACACGTCGCCATCGTTGCCAAGATGCGGCCAATCCGTGAGCCCATCCTGCTCCGCAACCGTCGAAACCGGCCTCATCTGCGGACCCTTGCGCCCATCGCGTTGGCGCGGCTTACCCGCATTCACCCCCGAGAACGCCTTCAACGTCTTCTGACTCGGCTTGCGCTTCCCACCGGATTCCTTGATCGCCTGATCCAGCGCGTCACGCATCGCGGATCGGACTGCCTTCTGCGACTGTCCACTCAACTGCCTCTGTAGCCACGTCAGATCATGCGCGGTGCGGACTTCGCGACCCTGCTCATTCACCGCCACAAACGTCGGCGTCACGTGCGTCGGCAGATCCAAATCGTCCCACAGATCCCGGCGAACATCGACGCCCTTCACCTCGTGCGCCGCGCGCACAAAAGCGCCAAAGAAGTGCGGCAGGTACTCACCTTCCCGCGTTCCCGGGATTTTCGGTCCCGTGATTTCCGAGGGCGCAGCTGACTTACTCTCAGACTTATTTTCACGGGTTTCAGCGGCCTGTTGCTTTGAAGCTTTTTGCTTAGTTTCCGACTGCTGCGCGGCCTTCTTCATCTTCGCAATCGACCTCTTATCAGCCGCACCCGACTTCGATGCCCACGCTGCCGAACGTCCCAGCGAGGCCTCCAAAGACCGCGGATCAACCTCCTCTTCTTCCGCCACCTGCGGTTCAGGTTCGGGCTCGACGGGTTCGACGGACTTAGCACCTCTCCCGATGGTTTCGGCTGACCGAGCATCGTCCTCGGCGGGTTGGACTGACCCAGCACCGCTCCCGATAGGTTCGGCAG
>DUQT01000031.1 GCA_012837655.1 Actinomyces sp.
CCTCATCGAGTTTTGTCATTATTTGTCCTTTCGGTAACAGCACGATGGTGCTGGGGCGCCAAATGACTCAAGGCGCTTAGAGTTGCTGGACGATTTCAGCAAGCAGTCGCGAAATGCGAGGGCCTGCAGCCTTTCCAGCCTCGATTACTTCTTCATGTGAAAGTGCGGTTTCAGAAATTCCGGCAGCCAGGTTGGTAACTAGAGAGATGCCGAGGACTTCCATGCCCGCCTCGCGTGCAGCGATTGCTTCCAGGGTAGTTGACATTCCGACCAGATCGGCGCCAATGATCTTCGCCATTTGTACTTCTGCCGGAGTTTCGTAGTGCGGCCCGCGGAATTGCGCGTAAACGCCCTCGGGCAACGTGTCATCGATTCCGTGCGCAATGTCGCGTAGGCGTTGCGAATACAGGTCGGTCAGGTCAACGAATGTGGCGCCTTCCAGCGGGGAAGCGGCGGTTAGGTTGATGTGGTCGCGAATCAGAACGGGCTGGCCGGGCATCCACTGCGGATTTAGTCCGCCGCACCCGTTTGTCAGCACGGCAACTTTCGCACCTGTAGCGGCGGCGGTTCGCATGCCGTGCGCAACTGCGCGCACACCGCGCCCTTCATAAAAGTGCGTTCTAGATCCAAGGACGAGGGCGTGCTTACCGCTCGCTACCTTGATGGATCGGGTGATGCCAACGTGCCCTTCAACAGCGGGGGCGGAGAATCCCGGGACTTCATGCGCGGGTATTTCAGCGACCGTCTCGCCAATGAGATCGGCCGCGCCACCCCAACCGGATCCCAACACGAGTGCGATGTCGTGGTGGGGGACTCCGGAGCGCTCAGCAATGTACTCAGCTGCTTCCTTCGCGATTTCGAATGGATTATCTAAAGGTTCAGTATCACTTTGGTGGCTAATATTCATAAGACAGTATTCTACTTGGAAAATTGCCGCCCCGTTACAGGTAATACGCCACAATGGGAGCATGACTAACTCTTCGGAAACAAATATTTCAGCGGCAAACCCAGTCCCCGTCAAACCTCAGGAGGATCAGAGCGCAGGTCGAAGGAGGACCGAGCCGGAAGCGTCTCCCGTTAGGGAAGGATCACGGGTCCTCATCATCGGTGGTGGTCCAGGAGGATACGAGGCCGCAACCGTCGCAACTCGTCTGGGCGCTGAAGTAACCCTCGTTGAGTATCAGGGCCTGGGTGGCGCAGCTGTTCTAACTGACGTGGTGCCGTCAAAGACGCTGATTGCCACGGCAGAGTGGCTTACCGAAACCGAGCAGGCCGAAGAGCTCGGCATCCACGTCGGCGTCGACAAGCCAGAGGCGGATCTGGGCAAGATCAACTGCCGCGTCCGCGACCTTGCAACCGCGCAATCTAACGACATTCGCGCCGGACTTGAACAGCTGAATGTGCGCATCGTTGACGGGGTGGGAAAGCTCTCCCCGGACCTGGGTGAAGGCGGTGCGCGCATTGTGCGCGTCGCAAAGGACTGGGAGGACGCTGCGGTTGACAAGTTCGTAGAAACCCTGGAAGCTGACATCGTCCTTATTTCCACTGGCGCCCGCCCGCGTGCCCTTCCCGGATCTGAGTTTGACGGTGAACGCATCCTCAACTGGACGCAGCTTTACAGCATGACCGAAAAACCGGAGCACCTCATCGTCGTCGGATCAGGCGTCACAGGTGCCGAACTCGCAGGCGCCTACCAAGTGTTAGGCACGCAGGTCACCCTGGTGTCGTCGCGCGACCGCGTCCTCCCAAATGCCGACAAGGACGCCGCTGAACTGGTTGAAAACGTCTTCGAACGTCGCGGAATGATCATTAAGGGCCGTTCGCGCGCAAAGGCAGCCAGGCGTGTTGAAAATGGCGTCGAGGTCGAGCTTGAATCCGGTGAGATCCTAAAGGGATCCCACGTCCTCATAGCTGTCGGATCAGTGCCGTCAACTAGCGGAATCGGTCTGGAAGAAGCGGGTGTACGACTTACTGAGTGGGGTCATATTGAGGTCGACCGCGTGTCTAGAACTTCTGCCTACCGTATTTACGCGGCGGGTGACTGCACGGGCGTGCTCCCGCTGGCATCGGTGGCTGCGCAGCAGGGACGAATCGCGATGTGGCACGCGTTGGGTGACGCGGTGACTCCGCTTGATACGTCGCTGATCGGGTCTACGATCTTCACGCTTCCAGAGGTCGCTCACGTGGGCATGACGGAAGAAGAGGCGCGCAATGCGAAGGTAGACATCAAGGTCGCTTCACTACCCATTGGACGCAACCCGCGGGCGAAAATGCAGGGCATCAAGGACGGGTTTGTTAAGGTCTTCGCGGAGGCCGACACAGGCGTAATCACTGGAGGCGTGGTCGTTTGTGAGCGCGCATCCGAACAAATATTCCCACTAACCCTTGCGGTGACGCACCGCATGACCGTTGATCAACTTTCATCAGCGTTCACTGTCTACCCCTCAATCTCAGGAACCCTGTCAGAAGTTGCGCGCATTCTGCACTAGAAAACGCGCAGGCTGAAAACTA
>DUQT01000032.1 GCA_012837655.1 Actinomyces sp.
CAACCTGCAGGTTGCTCCCCTCCAAGCATTTGAAAACTAGTCGTTGCGCGGATTCTTGAGAAGGTTTTCGCGCACTACTCGACGCATGACTTTACCGATCTGAGAATAGGGAAGCTCCGACACGATCGCGAGTGAGCGGGGCAGCGCGTAGTGCGAAATGCGTTTCTCAGCCCACGCCCTCACGTCTTCAAGAGATAGGCCGTTAACGCCGTCGTCAAGAACTAGAGCGGCGGTAACTTCTTCACCCTTTTCAGTGGGGAGGCCGACCACTGCCACGTCCTTGACGCCCGGCATGGTTCGGATGGCTGCTTCAACTTGAGATGGGTAGACGTTGAATCCACCCGACAGAATTAGTTCCTTGCGGCGATCGGACAGGTAGACGAAGCCGTCGTCGCAAACGCCGATGTCACCGGTGCGGAAGTAGCCATCTTCGGTGAAGGCATCCGCGTTGTCCTCAGGAGCATCGAGGTATCCGGAGAACACCTGCGGGCCCTTAACTAGGATCTCACCTGGTTCGCCCGGTTCTGGCTCCTTGTTGGGATCCGCCAGGTCACCCAGACGCATGAGGGTAGACGGGAATGGCAGGCCAAGTGCGCCGTGGCGGCGCTCCGGAGTCATAGGTGAGCCACACATGGTCGGTGCGGTCTCGGTCATTCCGTAGCCTTCAATGATGTAGCCACCCGTCATCTCTTCCCAGAATTCCGCGGTTTCACGCGGCAGAGGCATGGCGCCACTAATCGCGTAGCGGATTGAGGAAATATCAACACCTGTTTCCTTGGCCCGACGTGCAATGCGGTCAAACATAGGCGGTACACCAACAAAGAACGTGACTGGTGTTTTCTTCTGTGCTTCCAAGCTCAGATCAACATCAAACTTTGGCAAGATCACCTGGCTGGCTGCAAGTTTGATTGCACACACCATGAAGAAGGTTAGGCCGAATGAGTGGAAATAGGGGAGTAGAGAGAAGAATGACTCTGCGCCCTCGTGTAGGCGGTAGACCCATGCGAGGTTTTGATTTGCGTTAGCTCCAATGTTTCGGTGAGTTAGTGGCACCGACTTTGGAACACCATTCGTTCCGCCCGTGTGCAGGATGACGGCAATGTCGTCACCCGTGGCGTGCGGAGTTGTTGGATCAAGCGGCTCAGCACTCCTAACCTTCCTGTCCCAAGACAGGGTGCCGCTTGGGGTTTCAGAGCGCATCTGGCTACGAGTCTTCTTCGCTGGAGCGATAGGGAGTGCCAACAGCGCCCTCTTGGATTTTGGCATGTGGTAGGTAATATCCACCGTGAACATGGTTTCAATTGGCTGACCTGGACCAAAATCAAACTTGTTTACGACTTTTTCCCAGACCACGGCGACGCGACCCTTGTGGCGCTTCACCTGGTGGTCGATTTCTGACTTGGGGGCTAGAGGATTGTGTTCGGAGGCAACAGCTCCAATGCGCATGAGGGCGTAGAAGACAATCACGTGCTGCGGGCAGTTCGGCAGGGCAATGGCAACCGAGTCGCCCCGACGAACTCCGGCTAGACGCAAGACCTGGGCGGCTCGATCGACCATGTCCTTCAGTTCGCCGTAAGTGAGGGTTTCACCAAAGTAGTCGATTGCGGGTCTGTCAGCGTAAAACTGCGCTGACTCCTCCAAAATCAAGTACAGAGACGTGTCAGGAACCGCGATTTCGTACGGGACACCCTTCTCATAGTGTGCACGAGCCATCTTCGTGATCGTAGCCATGATTCTCCTAGCTGGAACGCTCGGTTGCTACTTACTTACGCTACCGTAAGTTACTTGAAAATCCCAAAATATCGGCGCTTTATTTAGGCTGTTCAGGCATCTCTTGTTGTACTGGCGGTACTGGAACCTGGGGTTGTGCGGGCATCCCTGGATGTACTGGCGGTGCGGGCATCGGATTGATGCCAGCTGCGTACAGGACCTGGGGTGGGTACAAGTCATGCCATTCGGGGAAATAGCGCCCCTTGGTCAGGTTCTTGTACAGGTATGCCGCATCCGGGGTCGGGGTCTTGGCCGGGTCGTGCCTGCGATGAAGCTTCATTTTCTTTGCGGTGAAGGCCAACGCGGCAGTAACGATCGCCATGATAGCGGCGGAGACAGCCAAGCTACCTGGGCTGGAGGTCGTGTCACTATTGATCAGCGCAGTTGACGATCCACGGATCGACTCAATCGTGAAAATGACGACGTTGTTTCCAGCATGCAGTGCGATGGCTGCTTCGACTCCGCCGGTGTACCACATCAGGAAAACAGCGGCCAAAGAAAAGACGATTAGGTCAGCCAGAATCCACGGGTCTAACGAACCGTGTAGTAGCGCGAACGTCACTGCTGAAACTATTGTTGCGACACCCAGTGAAATCCAGCGGTGGGGAATCCAAGAACCAAATATCTGGAGCGCAATTGCGCGCACGCCCAGCTCTTCCGCTGCGCTTTGGAAGGGTACTAGCAACAGAACCAGGACGATCAGCACAGGCAGGTTAGAAGGCGTATTCCACTCTATGCCTTCAATCAAAAACAGCGGAATGAACAGGATCGTAAAGATTACAATCGCGATTCCCAAAGAGATGAACTGCCACTTCCAGCGCAGGCGACCGTCTACGGAAAAGAAGTATCCGATACCCATCCGCAAGCCCAGTGAGACTGCAACCAGAACCGCGGGAATCATGGCAATGATGCTTAACATGATGATGACTAATACGACTGGATCCGTCATGTCAATCTCGCCGTCAAGGATCTGAAGGTACCCGTCCGTTGGAACGCCACCGATTAGTAGCGGACCAACAGAGGCTAGGAGGTTCAACGGGACAAATACCAGGAAAAACAGCAACAAAGCTATAAGAGGCCGGTACCATCTGCGGTCCGGACCTGCGGCCATCTGGTGGTATTCGGCTGGTTCTCGAGGCTGTATTTGCGGTAAATGAATCAAGATGAACTCCTTGTGCTTCCGTAGAACCTAGATAGCACTTCTTCCTTAAACTCTGTGTAGCGCCGCTCTCGAATGGATTCCCGGATGGAATCTACCAAGTGTACGGTGAACCATTCATTGTGAATCGTCCCCAGTGTCGCGGCCAAAATTTCATGCGACTTATACAGGTGATGCACGTAGGCCGTCGTGTAGTTGCGGCACGTGTAGCATCCACAGCCCTCAACTAGGGGAGTGAAGTCCCGCTTGAATCGTGCGTTGGTCAGATTGACGCGACCGTCCGGCGTGTAGATCGCGGAGTTTCGCGCCACGCGTGATGGATTTACACAATCGAACGTGTCAGCCCCGGCCTCGATCGCCTTGAAAAAGTCGTCGGGTTCTGAAATTCCAAGCAGGTGGCGCGGCTTGTTGTCGGGTAGTTCCGACGTCAGCCAGGAAACGATTTTCCCCAAATTTTCTTTCTCGAGGGCGCCACCAAGGCCAAAGCCGTCGAACTCTTCACCTGCGGCGCCGAGCTCCTCGAGCTCAGTCCCGGCTGACTTCATCGTGGAAAGTGTTTGGGCAGCTTCCCTGCGCAGGTCCTCGTACTGTGCCCCCTGAAGAACTCCGTAGAGCTGCTGATATGGCCGATCCGGATTCTGAGCCGTGAGCTTCCAGTGATGATCCAAGGAACGCTGCGCCCAACGGTGTGTGCGGGCAAGCGATTCGACCTGGTAGTCGTAGGGGTGCAATAGAGACGTCAGCTCATCAAATGCGAACATGATGTCCGCGCCCAGCTGGTGCTGAATCCCAAGTGAAACCTCTGCGTTAAACCGGTGTTTGGAGCCGTCAATGTGGGAGCGGAACACAACTCCGTCCTCGTCAACCGACGCACGATTGCGTCGCACGGCTTCGCGCGCTTCGTCTTCGGCGGTTGGTTTGCGTCCAGCGAACTCCTGGGAGAGGACCTTCTTGTAGTTGGATCCAAGGGAC
>DUQT01000033.1 GCA_012837655.1 Actinomyces sp.
AGCGTGGTTGCACCGATTGTCTGAAGTTCACCACGCGCAAGCATCGGCTTTAGGATCTGGGCGGCGTCAATTGCGCCCTCGGCCGCGCCGGCGCCGACAAGGGTGTGGATTTCGTCGATGAAGAGGATGATGTCGCCACGGGAGCGGATTTCCTTCAGGACCTTCTTTAGGCGTTCCTCAAAGTCACCTCGGTAGCGCGATCCTGCCACCAGCGACCCCATGTCCAGGGAGTAAATGTGCTTGTCTGCCAGGGTTTCCGGAACGTCACCGCGCACGATGGCCTGCGCGAGGCCTTCAACAACGGCGGTCTTACCGACGCCCGGTTCGCCGATTAGGACGGGGTTGTTCTTGGTGCGGCGCGACAGAATCTGCATTACGCGTTCCATCTCCGTGGTGCGACCAACAACCGGGTCCAGGGAACCTTCGCGCGCAGCGTTGGTTAGCGAGCGTCCAAACTGCTCCAAGATTGCGGAGGTCGCCTGCTGGCGGTCACGCATCGGTGCACCCGCTCCAACGGCTTCACGTCCTCCACCGGACTGACGCTGGTAGCCGCGCAGAAGCTGGATTACGGTCTCGCGAACCTGGGACAGGTCAGCGCCAAGCTCGATCAGGACCTTCGCAGCAACGCCCTCGCCCTCACGAATCAGGCCTAGCAGCAGGTGCTCGGTGCCGATGTAGTTATGGCCAAGCTGGAGTGCCTCGCGTAGCGCGAATTCGAAGATCTTCTTTGCGCGCGGGGTGAATGGGATGTGGCCCGTGTTCGCTTGCGTGCCCTTACCGATCATTTCGATGACGGATTCGCGCACGGCCTCGGGTTCAATGTTCATCATTTCGAGGGCCTTGGCTGCAACGCCTTCGCCCTCTTCAATCAGGCCGAGCAGTAGGTGCTCAGTCCCGATGTAGTTGTGATTGAGGCTTCGGGCCTCATTCTGCGCGAGCACCACAACGCGGCGCGCGCGGTCGGTAAACCGTTCGAACATGGATGGTCCTCCTGGAGACTGTACTAAGTACACATTAAAGGCCACGGGCGTCGATGTCGCGTTTGTTCACCACTAGCGAGAATTCTCGAGGGCGAGGCTGAGTCACCCCCACTCAAGGGCAAAGCTTGCTACTCGCGAGCTGCCGCCGAACGCAAGGTTGGGACGGTTTTGCGGATATGTGCGCGGCTAGACGCAATGGCCGCTGGGCGTGGCGTCTGGGACGGTTTTGACTCACCGTGCGCGTCCAGACGTAAAGGCCGCGGTGCACACCTGCGATGCACGTAAGCGCTGCGCTGTGAGAGTCTCTAGGCTTCTAGCAGGATTGTGACGGGGCCGTCGTTTGTTAGCGAGACCTGCATCATTGCGCCGAATCGGCCGGTTTCTACGTGAAGGTTGTACTTGTTGCGAAGTTCCTCTACGACGGCGTCAACTAGCGGTTCGGCAACTTCGCCTGGCGCAGCCGCGTTCCAGGTGGGGCGGCGCCCCTTGCGGGCATCGCCGTACAGGGTGAACTGTGAAATCACGAGGACGGGCGCGTCCAGGTCGGTTGCGGATTTCTCATCATCCAAGATCCGCAGTGTGGCGATCTTTCGAGCTATCGTCTCAACTTGCTTGGGTCCGTCGTCATGAGTCACACCAACGAGGACACAGAGCCCCTGTCCTTCAATAGCGCCAACAGTTTCGCCATCTACAGAAACGGACGCGCCGTCAACTTTTTGGATTACAGCTTTCATGTCTACTCCAACTCCCGAACGCGACCAGAGGTACTTGCGACGAGAGGTACTTGGTCGTCTGAATGCGCTGACAAGCTATTCACGCAAACTCGTTGCAGACCTCTCCCACGCAATCTGGCTAGGAAAGGACTATGCCTTCATTCCCATTCCGCCGATGGGAGGATGTCCTTCCACTCCGCGTCGCATTCCCCGAAGCTCAGCGCCAGGGCGGCTCTTCGGGGATTCAGAGGATTTACCCACGGGATCCAC
>DUQT01000034.1 GCA_012837655.1 Actinomyces sp.
GAACAAGAAGCAGCCACCGATCCCAGCGAAACCGATCCGGAAGAATCTGAAACCACTGAAACGACGGCTCGCAAAACATCGGCTGGAGACACGACTTCAGCCGGTGCAGTACCAGACCGCGAATCGTCGCTGGATGGTGCTGCACCGTCGCAGGACAACGCTCCGCCCTCGTCGGATTCAACGGGAGGGCGCTAATGGCGACGGTGACGATATCTCCGCCGCGGTCCCGGCCTCTTGTTGAGCTTCTACTACTCGTCCTCGCGATCGCCGCTGGCCTAGGTGGATACATTCTGACGTCTCTGAACAGGACGGACGTGCTTCCCGCAAACATTGGTATGCACGCCGCAATCCTGGTTGTATTCGCGATCGTTGCGGACCTGGGTGTGCGCAAACTTGCACCCCACGCTGACCCTGTCATTTTACCGATGGCTGTGGGGCTAACTGGCATAGGTCTCGCAATGATCTACAGACTCGACATGTCGTACAAGATCATGAACGACTCACTGCCACCCGAATCGCAGTACCCAATCGTTGGGATCAAACAGCTAATTTTCGTCGCTGTCGGACTGGTTGCAGCAGCTGTAATTCTGATCGTGATACGCGACCATCGAATCCTGCGTCGCTATACGTTCACCGCGATGGTCCTTTCCCTGATCCTGCTTCTGCTACCGCTGGTTCCAGGTTTAGGCAGGGAGCATTTTGGTGCTCGCATCTGGATTTACATCGGGCCGTTTTCGGTGCAACCCGCAGAGTTCGTAAAGATCACGCTGGCTGTATTCTTTGCCGGCTACCTTGTACAAAACCGCGACAGTCTAGCCATTGGCGGTCCAAAGGTACTTGGACTTCGCCTGCCGCGTGCTCGCGATTTGGGTCCCATCCTAGTTACCTGGGCTGTCGCAATTGCGATCCTCATTTTCCAGCGTGACCTGGGAACGTCGCTTCTGTTCTTCGGACTGTTCGTCGCCATGATTTACGTGGCAACAGCTCGCGTGTCCTGGCTGATTATCGGCGCAATCATGTTCATCCCCGCTTCGGTGCTGGCGGTGAACTGGTTCCCTCACGTGGGACGCCGAATCAACATTTGGCTGAACGCGTTCAACAACGATGTGTACCAGGCGGTTGGTGGATCTCACCAAGTCGTCCAAGGCCAGTTCGGCATGGCTTCCGGTGGCCTGTTTGGAACTGGATGGGGGCGCGGATATCCGCAACTAGTTCCGTTCGCGCAGTCGGACTTCATCCTGTCCTCGCTCGCAGAGGAACTGGGTCTGACCGGCCTGATGGCGATTCTGCTCATGTACCTAATCCTGATTGAGCGCGGCCTACGCGCTGCGATTGGTGTTCGAGACGGCTTTGGAAAGCTCCTTGCCGCGGGTATCAGCTTCTCGATTTCCCTGCAGCTGTTCGTTGTTTTGGGTGGAATTACCAGGCTTATACCTTTGACCGGATTGACAGCGCCCTTCCTAGCACAGGGTGGATCATCAATGGTTGCGTCCTGGATGGCGATAGCTCTGCTAATTCGAATATCTGACGCTGCTCGCAGACCTCCGACGCCAGTCGAGCCGCCCGCAAGAAGCGAGGGGGCGAAGGCATGAACAGTCAGATCCGCAAACTGTACATAGTCGTGTTCCTGATGGTCCTGTCCCTGGCTCTGGCGGCGACATACATTCAGTTTTTTGCAGCACCCAGGCTGAATGCGGACGCGCGAAACTCCCGCACGATCCTGCACGCCGCTGAACGCGACCGCGGGCCAATCATCGTGGACGGCGTAGCCGTAGCGGAGTCCGTCAAGATTGAAGACTCCCGCCGCTACGAACGCAAGTACCCCGGCGGAGAGCTGTACGCCCCCGTTACCGGCTGGTTCTCCTCTACCCTTGGTTCTTCCACGGGCCTTGAATCAAGCGCAGATGAGATCCTCGAGGGCGACGCGCCATCCCTTTGGACCCAGCGAATCGAGAACCTCCTGACCGGACAGGAACGCCGCGGAGGTGGAATCGACCTCACTCTAAGCGCTGACATGCAGGAAACCGCTGCGGCAGCCCTTGGCGGCCGTGAGGGCGCAGTCGTAGCCATTGAGGCGAAGACCGGCGCAGTTAAGGCGTTTTACTCTTCGCCTTCCTATGACCCGAACCAGTTGGCCGCGACAGATTCCGGCCCCGCCCTCGAATATTACAAATCTTTGGAAGAAGACCCGACGAAGCCGCTTTACAACCGCACGATTGCGGGCGATCGGTACCCGCCCGGTTCGGCTTTCAAGATAGTCACGGCGGCTGCGTTGCTCGAGTCTGGAAACTACGACCCGGATACCCACATTGACGGGCCGGCCACGTACACGCTTCCCGACACCGAAACCGAACTGCCGAACATCACCGGAATGCCCTGCGGCGACGGAAATCCGACACTGACGGAAGCGTTCGCAAGGTCTTGTAACACGTCCTTTGCGATTGGCGGCGTCGAGGTCGGTGCTGACGCGCTGCGTGAAAAGGCGCAGGACTTCGGATTTGGGGAGAAGCTAAATATCCCCATGTACGTGACGCCTTCGCTGTTTCCCGAAGAGCTGAACAGGCCGCAGACAGGGCTGGTCGCAATCGGGCAGGGAGACCTGCAGGTTACCCCCATGCAGATGGCCATGGTCGGTGCGGCTATCGCGAACGACGGCACGATCATGAAGCCGTACCTGATTGACTCTGTGCTCAACTCCGACCTCGAGGTACAAAAAACCACGAAGCCGGAAGTCTTTAAAGAAGCCTTAACTCCGCAGGTCGCTAGCCAGCTGCGATCCATGATGGTTTCCGTTGTGGAAACCCGCTACGGAACGGGCGGATCCATGTACATCGACGGCCAAAACGTGGCTGCAAAGACGGGAACCGCCGAACTTGGCGACCGCAACATCGCCTGGTCAATCGCATTCATCGCGAATGACAACCCGATCGTCGTTGCCGTTGCCGTTGAAGGCGACGAACTGAACCCCAACCCGGGCGGCGGATCTGACGCAGGCCCGATCGTGCGGGCCGTTTTGGAGGCGAGCGGAGGTGTGCAATGAGTAGCTACTCCGGCAAGGTCCTCGACAGCCGTTACAAGCTACTGCGCCAAGTCGCGACCGGCGGCATGGGTGAGGTGTGGACGGCGAGGGATTCCGTTTCTGGCCGCCACATCGCGGTCAAGATTTTGAAGCCTGAACTCGCGGGCCAGGACACGTTCCTGCAGCGCCTGCGTATGGAAGCGCGCAACGCCATGCAGATCGAACACCCGAACCTGGCTGCTGTGCTGGACCACGGCGAAGAAGACGGCTTGGGCTGGATCGTCATGGAGTACGTCGAAGGCCGCCCCTTCAACGAGTACCTCCGCGACGGCAACCGCATTTCCCCGGACCAGCTGATCCCCGTGCTGATCCAAACCGCGTACGCGCTACAAGCCGCGCACAGCCGCGAAGTTGTGCACCGCGACATCAAGCCGTCCAACCTGATCATCACGCCCGAAGGGTTCGTCAAACTTACAGACTTCGGCATCTCGGTCACGCCCAACCAGGCCACCATGACCGAGGCCGGCATGGTCATGGGCACCGCGCAGTACCTTCCCCCCGAACAAGCCATGGGCGAACCCGCAACGCACGCAGGCGACCTCTACGCCCTCGGCGTCATTGCATACGAAGCGCTCGCCGGCAGGCGCCCATTCACTGGAAAGACGCAGGTGGACGTCGCCTTCGCGCACGTCAATGATCCCGTCCCGCCACTTCCCGAGGACGTTCCTGAGGAACTCGCCCGCGTCGTCATGCACCTACTGCGCAAGAAACCGTCAGACCGGCCGAAGGACGGCACTGCGCTGGCCAGAGAGCTTGCTGCCGTGGCGCGTGCGCTCGATATTGACACAGCTCCGAAGCCGGTTTCGCTACCGGACTCCGCGAGCGCGGAACGGCCTGTAGCGACCGCTGCGGTTGACGTAATTGACGAAGAACCGCCTAAAGTGGCTGACGCGAAGCGGGAGGCACCGGCCGGCGCAAGGCGGGATGTATCAGCTGGCGCAAGGCGGGTTGTACCGGCTAACGCAAAGCGCGATAGTTCGGTTGACGCGAACCTAGATAGTTCGATTGATGCGAAGCGGGATAGTTCGGCTGACGTAAATCGGTCCGCGCCTGCTAAACATGCTGAGACTTCAGGACAGACGCGTGCGACCGCTTTGATGGATAGGACGAAGGCAAGCGATTTTGAAGCCTCCCGTGCGCCAAATGTCAGCTCGGCACGGGTGACCACCGATCCGGCTACTACTGCCGTCAAGGAACCCGCAAAGATTCCATCGGCAGACGTGCCGCGCAGAAGCGATCTGCGAACTGATCGCAAAACTCAGGCGCAGGGAGAACGCGAGACTCAGCCTGAGCGCAGATCTCAGGCGCAGCGAGAACGCGAAACTCAGCCTGAGCGCATATCACCGTCTCAGCGCAGAACGCAGGCTCAACGCAAAGCGCAGGCCCAGCCCGAGCTTATATCCGAGTTTCGACACGCGCAGGATGACCCTCACTCCTTACCGTTACGGGATTTGGCAGTTGTCGCAGTTGTCGTTTTGGCTCTGTTCTTACTTATTTGGTGGCTCACCCAGTCACCGGCGAATGCAACAAATTCATTGCAAGACATTGTTCCGACCTCGAATCCAGGTAATCTGGCAGACAGCACATTTATGGAGGTTTCAGCATGGTTGACAACCAGCACCACCGCCTAGCGGGCCGCTACGAAGTGCGGTCAATGATCGGCCGCGGTGGAATGGCGCAGGTCCACCTGGGCTTCGACACGCGACTCTCACGGATCGTCGCGATCAAGATGCTCCGAACGGACCTTGCACGCGACTCCATTTTCCAAACCCGGTTCCGCCGCGAAGCTCAAGCTGCCGCGTCCCTGAATCACGAAAACATCGTCGCCGTGTACGACACGGGGGAAGAAGAAGTTACCACCCCCGACGGCTCAACCGTCTCCGTGCCGTACATCGTGATGGAGTACGTCGAGGGACACACCGTACGCGACCTGCTTGCAGGCGGATCACCCGTACCCATCGATGAGGCCATCGAAATCATCACGGGTGTGCTTTCTGCGCTGCAGTACTCTCACACGCACGGCCTGGTCCACCGCGACATCAAGCCCGGCAACATCATGTTGACGAACACCGGCAAGATCAAGGTCATGGACTTCGGCATTGCGCGCGCACTAACCGATTCGCAAGCCACAATGACGCAGACCAACGCCGTCGTTGGCACCGCACAATACCTGTCGCCAGAGCAGGCACGCGGAGAAAGCGTCGACGCCCGCTCCCACATCTACTCCACGGGTTGTGTCCTCTTCGAGCTCCTCACCGGCCAGCCCCCATTCAAGGGCGACTCGGCCGTAGCGGTTGCATATCAGCATGTTTCCGAGCTGCCACCTGCGCCCTCGTCAATCACGAACGACATTCCCGATTCAATCGACCGCGTCGTCTTGAAATCGCTGGCGAAGAACAAGGAAGATCGCTACACGTCTGCCGAAGCCATGCGCGCGGACCTGCATCGCGCCGCCGCGGGAACGCTGGTGCTGGCGCCGGAAGCAGACTCTTGGCAGGCACCTCCCACGCAGGTGATGGATCAGGGCACGAAACACATGCCTATTGCTCCCCCGCCGCCGCACGCGCCGCAGTACCAGACTGACACAATGAGCCACGCCGCAATCACCGACGAAGAGCCCGAAAAGAAGAAAACCGGCCGCATCGTCGCCATCATTCTGACCATCATCGCGCTGGCAGCCATCGCCGGACTGGCGTGGTGGTACGTCTCGAAGAACTCCGAACCGGAAGTCGAACAAGTCCCTGTCCCCACGATTATCGGCGAATCGCAACAAAGCGCAATCGCCATGCTCAACGAGGCCGGCCTTGAAATCGCAATCGGCGAATCCGAAACCAGTTCAGAAGTTCCCGCCGACCACGTGATCTCCGCAGATCCGCAGCCCGGCACGCTAGTTGACAAGGGATCCACCGTCACCGTCATCCTGTCTTCGGGCCCTGCAACCGTCAAAGTGCCCGACGTCAGCGGACTTACCCAGGAACAGGCGCGATCCCAGCTAAAGAGCGTCAACCTGGAAGTCTCCGACGTCCGCACCATTGACGACCCGTCACAAGACAAGGACCGCGTCATCAAGACCGACCCCGAGGCCGGAGCTGAGATCAGCGAAGGTGAATCCGTCGTCCTCTTCGTCGCATCCGGCAACGTGTCCGTATCCGCCGACCTAATCGGACAGGATCGGGATACTGTGCTTGAAACGCTGCAGGGACTCGGCCTGAACACCAACGTCGAAACCGAGGAAAGCGACGAAGTGCCCGAAGGCCACGTCCTGCGCCTCTCCGCAACCGGCAACGTTCCCAAGGGCACGACCATCACAGTCACCGTCGCTGAGAAACCCGCGCCCACCGAAGCACCAACCACGCCGCCTTCGGAGAACAACCCTCCCGACGACGGGAATGACAACCAAGACGGCGGCCAAAACTAACGAAAGCTGGCCGTAGTCAAGAACGCATAGTTGGCTCAGCCCTGCAGGTTCGCCTGCAGGGCTGAGTGGTCTATCGGGCTGATGTTTCCCACCTAAGCGCGCTTGTAAGGCTGACGTTTTGCCGCTTACACACACTTGTAAGGCTGATTGTCTTGCCGCCTAAGCGCGTTTGAAGGGCTGACGTTTTGCCGCCTAGACGCACTGACCACTCGTGAAACAGACGGGGCGGGCCAGAAGGACCTATAGAAAAAGATTTCCGAGGACGCAGCTACGCCCTCGGAAATCAAAAAACGGAAGCACCCGTCAACCGCCCACCGGATTTCCCGTATCAACAGTATTGTCAACTAGGTCAAACGTGTCCTGCACCCACGGGAAGCCATATTCCAAAAGCAGGTACGCAATGACGCCAATGATCAAAATCGCCCAAATCACCTTCAACCACGTGGGCCCCGGAAGGTGGCGAAAAATCCAGCTGTACATTAGTTACCTTTCTCGGAACGAAGCTCGGCGGGAAGACCTTCATCACGCGGTGTCCAGTGAACAAACTCAAGATTCACAATGTACCTGTGCGAATTGCCGAACTGACCGCCCGTTTCGGTACTACACGTCGTCATCGTAAGCAGACGCTCGGTAGGTTGCGTCCCCAGCGGCTCATGCGGGACGGGATAAACCACATCAACCTGAGACGGCAACACGATCTCCTTGTAACGCACCTTATAGACCAAAAACGCGTTGGAAGTTTCCATCACGACGGGCGTGCCTTCCTCCAACGTGTCCACGTGGCGGAAGTTATTACCGTAAGAACGCCGGTGAGCAGCCACCGCGAAATTACCCAACTCGCCTGGCCACTGCGTGGTCTCATAGTGGCCGCCAAGGGCCTGATCCAAAAGCTCCTGGCCAGTACCGTGCACAATAGGCACCTTCATGTTGTCCCACACCGGGATGTGCAAAATACCAATCGTCTCGCCATAACCAACCGGCTCAAACGCAGGCGGATCATCTGTACGAGGCACAGGAGGAGCATCTTCCTCGGTGATCTCAGGAAGCCGTTCCTCAAACTGGGCAATCGCCTGCTCACGATCGCCCTCAACTTCCCAAGTGGTCCAGTACAACTGCCAAAAAATGAACAGGCCAATCACCAGGGAGGCCGTAATCATTAACTCGCCAAGAACTCCAATAAAGCGAATGAAAAGACTCGGCTTACGACGCTGCGGAGCCTGCGTGCGCTGCACATCCGCGCGGCGCCTAGGAGGAGGTGGCGGGTTAGTCATCCGGTTTAATCGCCCTTCACTTTAGCGAAACTGAACTCCGGCTTTTGCACAGCTGCTTGAACCATGATTTCCGAATCATCACTAACTTTAAACCCTAAACCGTAGCGCGCAACATAACCCTGAATGATTTCGATCTGCGGGTCGGAGAACAGCGCCGCCCTCAAATCATTCGCGGGGCCGATAGCCGCGATTTCATAGGGCGGAGAATACAGGTTGCCGTCAATATTAATGACATTACCCACACAGGACACCGTAGAGTTAGCCTGCACCTGATGGCCCTGGACCCCCACGACCTCGGCGCCGCCCTGCCACAACGCGTTAAACACGGCTTCAATATCCTGCTGGTGAATCACCAAATCATCCGCGGTTACGCCATCAGGAAACGGTTCTGGAACGGGCGCGTCATTCAACGTCACAACAATGCCGGGGCCCTTCAAATCCGCGCGACCACGGTCCACAGCGGGAATATTTGGACGCCCGGGCACACTTTCAACAAGGTCATCAATTTCGCCGCGCAACTCGTCGTTCTGGTCGCGCAAAGACGAAACTGAACTCTCCTTACGCGACACCAGGGTGAGTAGGTCCGAATCATAACGAGACCCCTCTGAAGGCCGCAGAGTCGCAGACATAGCGAACATCAAACCCGCAACCACAAACACAGTGAACCTACTGAGAAATCGCAAAGCCTTCTTCCCACGCGACTGATCACGCTGAGCCTTCGAACGCTCATGCCGACCACCCGTTGGCGTCACGTTGTCCACAAGGCCTCCTCTTCGCGATTCGCAGTAGTCTTTTGGTACGCTAACTATCAAGTATTTTAGTTCCTAATCTATTCCCATTGCGCACAAAGAGCACGTGGGGACAGACCGTATTGGAAGAGGGGCACGCGTGCCTGAATCAAAGAAGCGCAAGAAGAGGGGCCACTCCCACGAGGACGACCTCGAAATCAAGTCATGGACCGAAGGCATGCCCATGTCACCATCCTGGTGGGCACCAACCTTCGTCACACTACTCATTGTTGGCCTAGCCTGGATGGTCATCTACTACATGTCCAGCGGCCGCTTCCCCATCCCCGGGATCGGAAACTGGAACATGGCCTTTGGCCTGGGCTTCATGCTCGTCGGCTTCATCATGACGCTGCGGTGGCGGTAAGCAAGTAGCTGACTTTACGACAGTCTTTGACAATCACCGCTACGCACCCGATGCGCTTCAGTCGGGCAAAC
>DUQT01000004.1 GCA_012837655.1 Actinomyces sp.
GACGTTCGCAAGGCTGGCGAGCAGGTCAGCCACGTCCTCGCACAGATTGATGGTGCGCTGGACGGCATGTCGGCAGACGACGTTAAGAAGTCCGTCATTGCTTACGAGCCCATTTGGGCGATCGGCACTGGCGAGGTCGCAACTCCGGAAGACGCGCAGGAAGTCTGCGGCGCAATCCGCGGCCGCCTCGCTGAACTGTACGACGACGAGACCGCAGCCACCACCCGCATCCTGTACGGTGGTTCGGTGAAGTCCAGCAACGTCGCTGCCATCATGGAGCAGGAAGACGTTGACGGCGCACTGGTTGGTGGAGCCTCCCTGAAGGCTGACGAGTTCGCAAAGATTGCTCGTTTTGACGCCTAGTCAACTCATTTGAAATCTACCCCCATCGCGTATCCCTGCGCGGTGGGGGTAGTATCGCAATGTGGGTAGACCAATGTCACAGGCGCAGTTTTGAAATCTCGTTGCGCCAACTGTGAAAGTTCGCGTGGTTTAGCTACACTCATTAAGGTTAGAACTTGCCAATAGATCGACGTGGATTACGTCAAGGAAGAGGAACATCGTGACCGCTGTGATGATCATCTTGAAGGTGCTACTCGTCATTTCGAGTCTCTTCCTAATCCTCACTATCCTCATGCACAAGGGCCGCGGCGGCGGTCTGTCAGACATGTTCGGCGGCGGTTTCTCGTCCACCGCTGGTTCGTCTGGCGTTGCCGAGCGAAACCTAAACATGATCACAATCGGCACCCTGGTCGTGTGGGTAGTTGTGATTGTTGCTTTGGGGATTCTAGCCAAGTTCGTCTAACAGGCGACGAAAGTGGTTTCTACCGCTGAAATAGAGTTCTTCTGCGCGCGTGGCCATGTCACGCGCGTTACTTTTTCTGCAAAGGCACTTTTTGACGTGCCCGCAACGTGGGAATGCGAAGTCTGCCACCTAACGGCCACCAGAATCCCACCCGACGTGAAGTCCGTTGATACTCGCGTGTCCTCAACATCGATTCCCGAGGGCGCTGCTGCGAGCTCTTCCGACACGGAAGCTGACAAAACGAGCCAGGCTGATGACGCAAGCCATTCCGGTGACACGATCCAACCCGATGGCATGAGCCAACCCGAAGATGGACCCGCTACGGTCCGCAGTACAGACACGCCCTCGAGGCATCTGTTGGACGCGCAGGCACGACGAAGCGAGGCTGAACGCGAAGAGATCCTGCGCACCGCCCTCGAACGCCTTCAACAGCAGTAGCTGGGACGTTCATGCGGTTATGCCTTCGAGAAATCTGGACAATAGTGCCTGAAGCGGGCGCGAAAAAGTAGTGCCCGGCAGGGTACATCCCGCCAGGCACTACGATCCGGTACTTTCAGCGCCGATTTCTAGCTTTGCGCGAACTCTATCTAGTAGCGTCGCTCGCCGCAGGTCTCGGCTCTACTAGAGTCGTCCGCCGCAGGCCCAGGCACGCGGCGTTTCAGACTAGGCGGTCGATTTGCGAAGCAGCGTCCTCGTCGACCCACCACGTGGTGCCAACTTGGTTCATGCTGGCGGCGGGAACTTCGCGGAAGTTCGCTCCCTGCAGGGCGTGTGCAAACATGGTTGCCTTGTCGGCGCCGGAAACTACAAACCACGACAGGCGCGAGCGACGCAGCAACGGCAGGGTCATTGAAATCCGCTCACTCGGCGGTTTCGGCGAATCCTTCTCAAACAGGAACAGCCCGCCGCGATTGAGCGTGTCGTGCGACGGGAACAGGGACGCAAAGTGCCCGTCCGGCCCCATTCCGAGGATCGCGAGGTCCAGTGCAATCGATCGCGGATCCACAAGCGTTGAAACAGAGTAGACGCGAATCATTTCCTGCGTGTACTCATCCACCGCTTCCTTCAAAGATGAAGTGGTCGAGGGCGTTCCCGGCCGGTGCAGGGTAAAGACGTCGAACTTTGAAGTCAGCTCGCGTTCAATGATGGAGTCGGAGCGGTCGGGTGAATCTAGTTCAACGTAGCGCTCATCAACCATCCACACGTGCACGGGCGACCAGTGACCCCAGGCTTCCGGATGCTTCTCCATTATGTCGGCCACCTTGGGAAGCAACTCGGTAGCGACCGAACCTCCTGAGAGACCCAGGTGAATCCGGGCGCGGTATTCCGACAGCTCACCAAGCTTTTTCACCAGGGCCAAAGCGGTCTTCGCGTACAGCTCCTCGCGTGATTTGAAAACTTTCAGATCCAAATCCACCATTAGGCATTCTCCGTTTCTCCATGCGAGGAGTCATCTTCGACGGGTTCGCGGTCAACCAATCCGCTGGTCATGATCTCGCCGTACAGCTCATCGGTGTCGAGCTGTCGCAGATCCTCCATCAGGCAGTCCTCAACTGACCTGCGTGGCAGGTTCACCAGAGTCTTTGGCAAATCCGGACGGATTAGTTCCGCAACCGATTCAGCAGTCTCACGATGCAGCATGAGCTCATCATCGTCCTCGGAAATCATCTTTACGGACTGGATCGTAGCAACGTCAACGTTTGTAATGTCGACGGGGACGTTGAGGGCGTGCTGGAGCCACTCCGCGATTAAGTAGTTCGACGGGTGGCCGCAGTTTCCGGAAACGCGGATGTGGTCGAGCTTGAAGTCAGGGTATTCCTCGATAATTGCGGCTAGCAGGCCCCGCCACAGTGTGATTCCGGCCCAGGATAGGTCGGTGTCGCCCGGGACGTAGTTTTCTGCCAGGACGCGCAGCGTCGCGATAGGGTCCTCAGTTTCGCGCGAATCGGTGATACGGCGAATGGCGAGTTTGCCAAGCGGGTGCTTGCTAGGCGACTGCGGCGGAATGTTCGGCCAGTACACAACGATCGGAGTGTCGGCCAACAGCAGCGGCATGACGAGCGTGTCAAGCTGCTTTGCGCTGGTTCCGGTGGGGTAGAGGACTACGACTTCCGAAGGCCCGGAGTCTTCACCCGTGTGAATGTCGGCGCGAAGATTGTCTTCTTCCGCATCCTCGTCCTCAACAACGATTACGACGCGACACGGATGTTCGCGCGACGCGGCACCACAAATGTCGATGGCTCGTCCAACATCGTCGCCGGCCTTGATCACGCCGATTAGGTTTAGGACGCGACCGGAACCGGGGCTACTCATAGCAATCTCGCGTAGGGCAGCTGAAATCTCGCTAGTTGTAGTGTTTTCAAATGTTTGAATCATGGAATCCTCCAGTGCCGTCCGGTAGCCGAAAGCATGTCGTCCGCTGACTGCGGCCCCCACGTTCCGGGGCGGTAGGGTTCTGGCTTGTACTGCGCCCAGTGTTCCAGGACCGGATCCAGGATCTTCCAGGACAGTTCCACCTCACGCTGAGCGGGGAACAGGGGCGACTCACCCGAAATTGCGTCCAGCAGCAAGCGCTCATACGCTTCCGGAGAGTCTTCCGTAAACGCGTGCCCATACCCAAAGTCCATCGTCACGTCACGCACGCGCATGTCGATGCCGGGAACCTTGGAACCAAACCGGATTGTCACACCTTCGTCAGGTTGTACACGAATCACGAGGGCGTTATTGCCCAACTCCTGGGTGGATTCATTATCAAACGGGATGTGTGCTGCCCGCTTAAAGACGATTGCGATTTCTGTTACGCGTTTGCCCAGCCGCTTGCCTGTGCGCAAGTAGAAGGGAACGCCCGCCCACCTGCGTGTATCCACAAACAGTGTCATTGCCGCGTAAGTTTCGGTGCGGGAATCCGGGTCAATGTTGTCTTCCTCGTGGAAGGATCGAACGAACTCGCCGGCCTGCCAGCCTGCGCTGTACTGGCCGGTTGCGGTCGTCTTAGAAAGGTCTTCCGGAAGGCGCACAGCGGATAGGACCTTTTCTTTTTCAACGCGAACGTCGTCGGCATTGAAGGTGACGGGCTCTTCCATAGCGGTTAGCGCGAGGAGCTGAAGCAGGTGATTCTGAATGACATCTCGCGCTGCGCCGACGCCGTCGTAGTATCCGGCTCGCGTGCCAATACCAATGTCTTCAGCCATCGTGATCTGCACGTGGTCTACGTAGTGCGAGTTCCACAGCGGCTCAAACATGATGTTTGCAAACCGCATGGCAAGAATGTTTTGAACAGTTTCCTTACCCAGGTAGTGGTCGATTCGGAAAGTGTCCTCTTCAGCAAAAACTTCCTGCAGGGTCTTTGCCAGATCCTGTGCAGATTTGAGGTCGTGGCCAAACGGTTTCTCTACGATAATTCGGCGAAAACGACCGTTGTCCTGATCATCATTTAGACCGGAGCGTGCAAGCTGACTGACTACAGTGGGGAAGGCGTTTGGAGGAATTGATAGGTAGAACGCGTGGTTTCCGCCCGTTCCGCGGGTCTCATCAAGTTCTTTGACAGTCGAAGCCAATTTGTCGAAGGCTTCCTCATCATCAAATGAGCCGCCCACAAATCGGAAACCGGAGCTCAGCTGCCGCCACGTTTTTTCATTCCACGCGGTGCGAGCATTCTCCTTGACCGACCTCCTTATGAACTCCTCGAAATCGCCTGATCCCCAGTCACGTCTAGCAAAGCCGGTGAGGGCGAAGGCGGGGTGCAACAGGCCACGATTAGCCAGGTCATAGATTGCGGGAACTAACTTCTTGCGTGCCAGGTCCCCGGTAATTCCGAATATTACGAGTCCACACGGGGGACTGATCAACGGTAGTCTTCGGTCGCGAGAGTCACGCAAACTCAAGTTCTTGACAGAGTTCAAAACCGCTCCTTTAGCAAAATATTGACTACTTCTAGACTACTTTAATATCGAAGTTGTGCACTTACAGAGGAAGGGAGCGGACCATCTTCTGGGCCGCTCCCTTCCCTGGGTTGTGCGATTGCTTCGGTTAGCTGTCTAGAACCTCACGAGCAACCTTCAGCACGTTTTCAGTGGTGAAACCGAAGTGCTTGAAGAGCTCGTCGCCAGAGCCGACCTCACCGAACGTGGTCATCGCAATAGCGCGACCCTTCGGGCCAAGGTACTTGTACCAAGGCATTGCAACGCCGGCCTCAATCGAGACACGCGCGGTGACATCCTTGGGGAGTACCGATTCGCGGTATTCCTCATCCTGAGCGTCGAACCACTCCATGCTCGGCATGGAAACGACGCGTGCCTTCACACCGTCGGCAGCAAGTTCTTCAGCAGCACCAAGTGCGTACTGAACCTCAGAACCAGATGCCATAAGGATGATGTCGGGCGTGCCTTCAGTGTCGCGCAGAATGTATCCACCGCGTGCAAGACCTTCAGCCGAGGCCAGCTTGCCTTCGCCACGCTCCGGGTTAGGTAGACCCTGACGGGTCAGGATGAGTGCTGCCGGACCGTTCTGTTCAAGGACAGCCTTCCACGCCTGTGCCGTTTCAGCTGCGTCAGCCGGGCGAACCACCGAGAGGTTCGGGATCGCGCGGTAGGCGGCTAGGTGCTCAACAGGCTGGTGGGTAGGTCCATCCTCGCCAACACCGATCGAGTCGTGCGTCCACACGTGGATAACGGGTAGCTCCATGAGCGCGCCCAGGCGAACTGCGCCGCGCATGTAGTCGGCGAATACGAAGAAGGTACCACCGTAAACGCGGGTTAGGCCCTCCAGCGCGATGCCGTTCATGATTGCGCCCATGCCGTGCTCGCGAACACCAAAGTGCAGGTTGCGGCCGTACTTGTTGCCCGGGAACATCTTAGTTGCGCGTTCCTCTGGCAGGAAGGACGGTTCGCCCTCCATGAGCGTGTTGTTCGAACCAGCAAGGTCAGCAGATCCGCCCCACAGTTCCGGCAGTACGGGGGCAAGCGCGTCGATTACCTTGCCTGAAGCGGCACGGGTTGCCAGTGACTTGCCCTCTTCAAACTTCGGCAGTGCGTCTGCCCAGTTCTCGGGGAGTTCACCCTTTGCGAGTCGATCGTAAAGCTCAGCCTTCTCGGGATTGGCGCTGCGCCAAGCCTCGAACTTCTCGTTCCACTCGGAGCGAGCCGATTCGCCGCGCTTCTTCATGTTGGCCTGGGCGTGAGCCACGGCCTCTTCGTCGACGTCAAACATCTTGTCGGGGTTGAGGCCGAGCGCTTCCTTCAGGCCGCGCAGGGCTTCGTCACCAAGCTTGGATCCGTGAATTCCGCCGGTATCCTGCTTGCCCGGGGTGGGCCAGCCGATGATTGTGCGTAGACCGATGATCGACGGGCGGTCCGTCTCCG
This sequence comes from Actinomyces sp., assembly GCA_012837655.1. Classification (GTDB taxonomy): domain Bacteria; phylum Actinomycetota; class Actinomycetes; order Actinomycetales; family Actinomycetaceae; genus Gleimia. The sequence goes on from DUQT01000004.1 coordinate 6,166, forward strand.
CAACCGCGTTTTGGATCGCCTCTTCAAGGGATACGACATCTTCCTTGTACTCAGAGCCGGCCGACCAGTCAACGTGCTGGGTGTGCCAACCGTAGGCTTCATAGCGCTTGAGGACGTCCTCGGTAAACGCGATGTTCGTATCGTCCTCGATCGAAATGCGGTTATCATCCCACAGGACGATTAGGTTGCTGAGCTTCTGGGTGCCAGCAAGGGAGGACGCCTCTGAGGCGATGCCTTCCTGCATGTCACCGTCACCGGCGATTACCCAGATCTTGTGATCGAAGGGGGACTCGCCTTCGGGCGCCTCCGGGTCGAACATGCCGCGAATACGGCGCTGAGCCATTGCCATACCAACAGCGGATGCCAGGCCGGATCCCAGCGGGCCGGTCGTGATCTCAATGAAGTCGGTGTGACGGTATTCCGGGTGGCCAGGGGTGCGGGACTGGAAGGTACGGTAGTCCTTCAAGTCATCAAGCGTTAGGCCTGCTCCCGATAGGTACAGTGAAATGTACTGCGTTAGCGAGGAGTGTCCAGCCGACATGACGAAGCGATCGCGACCGAGCCATAGCGGGTCAGTCGGATCAAGCTTCAGGTGTCGTTGGAAAATTAGGTATGCAACTGGCGCGAGTGAGATAGCAGCACCGGGGTGTCCCGAACCTGCCTTTTCAACTGCGTCACCAGCTAGCATTTTCGCGGTCTTAACTGCCCGCGTGTCAAGTTCATCCCATGAAAGGGTCATGAAAGGCCTCTCTTCCAGTAGCTCCGATGCTTGTCTGTTCTTACAAAAATCTAGAAAATGTTAATTTCGATGATGAACATAACGTATTTCTTGTTAAATCCTATAATACCCGCTATTTCTCACTAGTAAAGGGTTGTGCAAGAAATTGCCTTACACCTCTAGAATAGTGGCATGTCCGCCCACCCCGCAGTTCCACTGAGCGATGCAATTGCCGATTTTCTGGATTTTTTGAGCGTTGATCGCGGTGCATCTCCAAATACTGTGGCCGGATACCGCCGGGACCTAAAGCGTTTCGCGAAAGACACCCAGGCAGATGCGCAAGACGTGAGGGATCTTAGCTCCGCCCTCATAAATCAACATTTGGCGCGCCTTTCGTCAGGGGAGGCAACAGGGAAGAGTCTGGCGAAATCTTCGATTGCGAGGGCGCGTTCTTCGATCGTTGCGTTTTGTAGGTATGCGATTGATGAAGACCTGCTCGACGAAGATCCCACGACGGATGTGGATTCCGCGACCGTCGCGCAGCCGTTGCCGAAGGCGCTTTCGATTGACGAGGTCGGTGCTTTGCTAGACGCTGCGCAGGAGACCGCGGGGCCGGTGGGTTTGCGTGACGTGGCTCTGGTTGAGTTGCTGTACGGCACGGGAGCGCGCGTGTCGGAACTGATGGCTTTGAGTCCGGATGATCTGGAGTTGGATGCCGACTTTCCTTACGTGCGCTTGCTGGGGAAAGGGCGGAAGGAACGCATCGTTCCGCTTGGGACTTACGC
>DUQT01000035.1 GCA_012837655.1 Actinomyces sp.
GGGTACGGTAGCGGTTTCGTCATCGGATCGCGCTTCACTCCGGCGAAAAGTTCCGGCAGGCGCCAATCAAAACGACGAGCCGCCTCCATCAACCCGCGCGCAACCTCCTTCGCCTCAGCCTTGCGACCTTCCCGCCACATTCCGCGAATAATCATCGCCGTATCATGCGGCCACACCGACCCCACGTGATAGCGGTACGGCCAAAAACCACCATTCGTTGTCGACGCCGTATGGATCCCGTAACCGGAGAACATTTCCGGACTCATCAGCGCCCTCATCACGTCATCCACTTCGTCTCCATCCAACAATCCGGAACCAAGCAGGTGCCCAATGTTCGACGTCAACGAATCCACCGGCCGCTTCGCTGCATCCAACGCGATCGCGGGATACCTAAACCCATCCTTTTCGACCCAGAACTGGTCGCGGAAACGAATCTTCAAATCCGCCGCCCAAGCGCGCCAAGGCTCGCCGTCCTCACCGAAGAACTCCAGCATTTCCGCACCATCCAAGGCGGCTCGATGCGCGTAACCCTGCACCTCACACAGCGCGATAGGCCCGTCCGCCAAAGACCCGTCGTGCCAGCGCACCGAATCCCCGGAATCCTTCCAACCTTGATTTGCGAGGCCGGTGCCAGCCTCATCCAAATACTCCAGGAACCCGTCCCTATCGGCATCTCCGAAGTCGCGCATCCACTTCAGCGCCAGCCGCAGATTCGGCAAGAGCGCGCGCACGTCCTCCTCATCAGCACCCGCTTTCCACGCGTCATGCAGTGTGCTGATCCACAGCGGAGTTGCGTCAATAGTTCCGTAATACACCGGCGGCAGGTTCAGCGGTCCCGACGAAGTTTGCAGGCGTAGCGGTTCACTTCTAACCTCATGCAAAATCTTGCCCGGCTGCTCCGCGGTTTCCACCCGCACTTCCTGCCCCTGCAGGCTTGCAAGCAGAGCTAGAGTCTCCATTACCAGGCTCGTATCCACACTGTTCAAGAACCCCGCCGTAATCAACGAATCGCGCCCAAACAGCGTCAAAAACCACGGCGCACCTGCACCAATGAACCGCAGTTCTGGATTATTTTCATGCGACAGCGTTAGCCCATCGAGGTCGGACAAAGACCTGCTCAAGAACACGTGCAGGTCTGAATCTTTGTCCGACTTAGCAAGCATTTCAGCCCCGCGATCCTTCAGCTCACGGTACGGCGGTGCCAGAACAACCGAGTTGGTCGAAGGTGAAATCTTCACCTGCACGCTCTTAGTTTCACCAGCAGGGACCTGCACAGCCCAGTCAACCAGAACATCATCGCCAGACGTAGAGACAGCCCCATCAGTAGTGAGCGTCGTCTGCGCCCTCGTCCCCTTCCAAGAAACGGAACCGGCCTGATCTGCAGTTTCGACTACCACCTTCGAATTATTTTCAAGCCCCTGCTTTACTTCTTCCATGGTGGAATTATTTGGCGTGAGGACCAGGCGAAGCTGCACGGTCTCAGCCCTGTTGGATGCATTGGTGAGTTCCAAACGCTCTGTCACAGAGTCATTGCCGACCTCGCGAATTCGGGTCAGCTGAACCTCGGGATCAACAGCCATCGAAGGGTTACGAACCGTTGAAATGAAGCGGCTAGTGCCGTGATCAAGGACCTCTGAACCAATCACCTGCAGCGCGTGGGTGGAACTTTCCAACACCATCTTCGACACGACCCGCTGATCGGCAATATAGATGCCCTGCGCGCCTTTATTTTCCACCTGTCCACAGTCCGATGACCAAACCTGCATGGGAGCGGTAACGCTGCACACCAGGTCGTGCAATAGGGGCTGGATACCGTTCATTTCGAACTTCCTAACTCGAAAGGGTTGACATTTCTTGTGGTGACAGTAACAATAACATTATTATTTGATCGTTCAAATAGCTTTTGAAAACATATCTCAGACACATCCGTTTCAAAGACGAGAAGGAGGTGACCATGGCTTCCCGCCCCACCGTGCAGAGCCTGGCGAAAGACCTTGGCGTTTCGCGCCAGACGATTTCGAACGCGATTAATCGCCCCGAGGTCGTTGCGCCCGACACCCTTGAACGAGTGCTCAAGCACATTCACGAGTCCGGCTACGTGCCATCGCGCGCAGCTCGTCAGCTCAAGGAAGATCGGTCGCGCCAAATCGCGATCCGCCTACTTCCGACCTTTGACGGAATCAACGGACACATTCTGGACCAGTTCATTCATGACCTGGCTGAAATCCTGCGCACACGCGGCTATCGTCTTTCAGTTTTTTCAGCAAAAGACACGAAGGACGAAATTAAGCAGTACGAAACCATGTACGCTGCGCGCGAGATCGACGGCGTCATCCTCGCCGCAACGGTTCCAAACGATCCGCGCATTGATTCCCTCTTGAAATTAAAGGCCCCGTTCGTAACATTTGGGAGGCCGTGGAGCTCATCCCACGACCCCGAGCCCTCATCCTTTTCCTGGGTTGACGTCGACGGCGCCGCCGGCACTGAAGCCGTTGTTAGGCACCTAGCGTCCAAGGGACACTCAAAGATTGCCTACATCTCCTGGCCGATCTCATCAGGAGTTGGCAGGGACCGCTACCTGGGGTGGATGAATGGCATGCAGAGCCTCGGCCTCGAAACTGACGGACTTTTACGCGAATGCACCGACAGCGCTGAAGAGGGCGCAAAGCAGGCGAAAACCTTAGTTCAAGAGGGCGCGACCGCGATTGTTTGCGCATCTGATTCGCTGGCAATGGGAGCACTTGCTGTCACCGACAATGAGCTCACCGTTGTCGGATTTGACGACACGCCCGTGGCCCGCGCGCTGGGAATGAACTCGGTCGCGCAGCCAATCCATGAAGTCGCTGAAAAGACCGTGGAAACCTTATTCGCACGACTCGGTGGTGACGAAACACCCCACCGCATTCTTTTGACCCCGGAACCAATGTTCCGGAACGAACTTACCCACAACTAAAAATTTCCCTATGAAAGGAACAACGATGAAGAAATCGGTAGTTGGTCTCGGCACTCTTGCCGCCGCGGCCCTCGTACTATCAGGATGTGGCGGAGGCGGCTTCGACGACAACGCCGAAACGCCCGACAACGCCGAAGCAACGGACGCTTCAATCGAGGTACTCATCGGTTCATCCGGCGAGGCCGAAACCGCTGCCGTTGAATCGGCCGTCGCCGCCTGGTCCGAAGAATCAGGCATTCCCGCCGAAGTGATCGTCGCATCAGACCTGTCACAACAGCTCTCGCAAGGATTCGCTGGCGGCAGCCCCGCTGACCTGTTCTACATGTCCGCCGACCAGATGCACTCCTACGCTGCGAACGGATCCCTACTCCCCTACGCGTCGAACCTGTCAAATAAGGACGACTTCTACCCCGCCCTCGTTGAAGCATTCTCAATCGACGGCGAATTCTACTGCGCGCCCAAGGACTTCTCCACCCTCGCGCTCGTAATCAACACCGACATGTGGGAAGAAGCCGGCCTCACTGACGCCGACTACCCAACCAACTGGGACGAACTGGCAACAGTCGCAAAGAAACTAACCAAGGACGGCGTCGCTGGCCTTGGATTCGGCCCCGAAATTGAGCGCATCGGCGTCTTCATGGCGCAGGCCGGTGGCGGATTCATTTCCGAGGACGGCACTGAGGCCATCATTAACTCCGAAGAAAACGCGGAAGCCTTCAACTACGTCAAGCAGCACCTGGAGGACGGAAGCTTCGCTTACTCCTCCGACCTTGGCGCTGGCTGGGGCGGTGAAGCATTCGGTAAGGGACTTGCCGCAATGGTCATCGAAGGTAACTGGATCACCGGCGCGCTTTCGGCCGACTTCCCTGACGTCAAGTACGAGGTCGTTGAACTGCCGGCTGGCCCCGCTGGTAAGGGCACCATCCAGTACACAAACTGCTGGGGCATCGCAACCGACGCTGACAACACCGGTGGCGCACAGGAACTGGTTGAATACCTGACCTCCACTGACCAGCAGCTCAAGTTTGCTGAAGCCTTTGGCGTTATGCCCTCCGTTGAGTCGGCAAGCGAAAACTGGAAGGAACTCTACCCGACCATGAGCGCATTCATTGACGGCGCGGACTACGCAATCAACCTGCCGTCCCTAGCAGGTTCCGCAGACGTCATTGCTGACATGAACGCACAGATCACGTCTCTAAAGACCGCAGATGTGGCGGCGATTCTAGAATCCTCGAACACAACCATGCAGAGCGTCCTCGACGCCCAGTAAGAAACGCTGACGATCCGTTCCGTTGGTGTCGGGCGGACCCCGCCCGACACCAACACAAACCAACCACTCATTTTTCAAGAATCCCACCGCCAGAAAGGCACGGAAGGTCATGAGCTTTAAAAAGCGATTACCCCGTAGATCGCGAAAAAAGTTAACCAAATCTGAAAGAGCAGAGCGTGCCGCGGGGTGGCTGTTCGTATCCCCAGTACTAATCATTCTGGGCATTTTCCTAGTCGCACCCATCCTGATGGCGCTGTGGGTGTCGGTCTCTGACTGGGGAGGCCGTGGAAGCCCGTTCGCATCCAGTGTTTCCTACATTGGCGCTGAAAACTTCCGCGCAGTACTCGTTGACGGAGGCCTATCCACCCGCAACTTCGGAACCGCGCTAAGAAACAACATCTACTACGTACTCCTTGTGGTGCCCATACAAACGGTGGTCGCCCTCGTACTAGCTGTATTTGTTTCCAACCGTGCATTGAAGGCGCGTTCCTTCTTCCGACTTGCTTTCTACTTCCCCTCCATCACGTCATCCGTAGCGATCACAGTGCTGTGGCTGTTCCTGTTCTCCGTGTCAGGCGCGGTGAACCAGGTGCTCGGATGGTTCTCGATCAACGGACCCAACTGGTTCAACGATCCGCGCGGCCTGCTACACCTGCTGTTAGGAGCATTCGGAGTCAAAGCACCGCCCTCGGCACTAACGTCTGGAACGTTCCTAGGAATTACGTACTGGGATTGGCTGGCGGGCCCATCGATCGCATGGTCGGCGTTCATCTTGATGGCGGTGTTCACGACGTCGGGAACCTTCATGCTGCTTTTCATCGCTGCGCTACAGCAGATTAACGGTGAAGTGCAGGAGGCCGCGATGGTTGACGGTGCGAACGCGTTCCAACGCTTCCGCCTGGTGACTGTCCCGATGCTGAAGCCCACGATCTTCACCGTTGTGACACTTGGCCTGATTGGCACATGGCAGGTGTTCGACCAGATTTACGCCTCGGGAGATCCGGGAGCGCCCGCGCGAACAACGCTCACGCCTGCATACCTGTCTTACGAGGCCGCGTTCATTAGCAACAGGTGGGGTGAAGGTGCTGCGATATCGTTCGTCCTGTTTGGAATCATCATCCTCATGGCTGGAATCCAACGCTGGACGCTTCGCGACAAGGACGACGCAAAACTGCGCCGCAAGATCCGCAAGCAA
>DUQT01000036.1 GCA_012837655.1 Actinomyces sp.
AGATCGAGGACTCCATCGATTTCGTAGTCGACACCGCGCGGTCGCTGAAAGATCAAACAGACTTCACCGATGTTGAAGTGCACCAGAAGAAGGATTTCCTTGAACTGGTGCTGGTGATGAACTAGCGCCGCGGGATATCCGCGATCCTCGCGTGCGTGGCGCTCGCGTTCGTGGCGGATTTAGGCACGCGATCACGTCCTCGCACCAACGTTGCGTGCACTTGTCACGCTACGCCGAGACCTACGATGCTCTGCGTGAGCGCGCCCGAGTGTGCGCACCGCGAGCATGCGCGCCGCGCGCTAGTCGGTCTTGACGATGATGCAGTCCATGGTTTCTGAAAGGTGGACTTCATCGTCGGGAAGCATTGCGATTTCGTGCCATTCTGATTCCGGAAGCGAAACGGTGAGCCCCACGATCTGGCGCCCCTTCGCTTCCAAAACGGCCAGGCCGCCGGTGCGTTCACGGCTGTATTCGTACTCATCGATTAGTTCGTCGTCGATTTCGCCGGCGAGCTCATCGCGACGCGCGAGTTTTTCTTCCAACTCCGCTTCAACGTCACCCATGGCTTCCTTGAGTTCAGCCTGAGCCTTCTCCTCATCCGCCCCCACGGCTTCAATCTGGCGTTCAAGTTCTGCGACCTTGTTCTTCGCGGTCTCCCAAACATCCATGACTTCAAGTAGTTCATTTTCGAGGACGTCGCGACGCTGCGCCATCTGGTTGAGCTCGTGCTGCATGGCCTGCAGGTCCTTGTGCGATCCCTGCCCGGATGCGAGACGTTCACTCATGACGTCCTGGCGAGAAATGAGGCGCTCCAGGTCATGCTCCACGCGCTTAACATCACGGTGATCGTCGTTAGCGTGCGAAGTGGCGGTGATCGCCGCACGCTTCAAGTCGTTCTTGCGTCCGGCAAGAGTTTCCATGGTCTTCACGGCCGGGTGTTTCTTGCGCGCAGCCCGAAGCTGCAGGATTCGAGTGTCAGTTTGCTGGAGTTCTAGGAGCTTCAACTGATCTTCCCTGGATGCCTTCACGTCTCACACTCTTTCGTCTTGAGTTTTGCAATCGGTCTAATTCTATTGTCTGGACGCACTATCCCAAAGTGGAACGGTGATCCACCCACGGTTCCGTGACCGTGCGTGAAATGTCGATTTCAAGGTCGACGCCCGCCTGTTCAGCAGCCGCGCTCAGGTCCTCTTCCAAATGCGGCAACCAAAGCCATTCTGTTGCCCAGTGCGATCCAGAAATGAGGGCGGGCTTGCCGCGCTCCAGGTGTTCTGATGCCGGATGGTGGCGCAGGTCCGCGGTGACGTAGACGTCGGCACCGAGCTCGCGAGCACGATCCAGGAACGAATCTCCTGAACCACCTGAAAGCGCAACCGTCTCAACCTGCATAGACAGGTCTTCGCCTACCGGAGTACCCACGAAAATACCGTGCGGCCCAGTAGGAAGTGCTGCTGCTACGACGTCAGCGAACTCATCTAGCGTCACGGGGTTTGCCAGTTTTCCGATCCGGCCCAAACCACGCGGGTTGCCAGCAGCGTCCTCGTCAATCACATCGAAAGGTTCCCCATCGATCCCGCACGCTTTCGCGAGCGCCCACGCAACCCCGCGCGTGGCGGAATCGGCGTTGGTGTGCGCGTTTAGGAGTGCAACGTCATTTTTTATGAGGTCGTGGACGATGCGGCCCTTGTAGTCCAGGCGGGACACGAAATTCGCGCCGCGCAGGAACAGCGGGTGGTGAGTGATCATCATGTCGTAGTTGCCCTCGATGGCTTGACGTACTGTCGCGTCGACGGGATCAACGGCGAGGAGGATCTTGCTGACCTCTTGGTCTGGGTCGCCGACGATGAGGCCGTTCTTGTCCCAATCCTCTTGAAGGTGCTTGGGGTAGCGCGCCTCCATTTGGTTCATGATTTCGGAAACAGTCCACTTAGTCATACTTTGAGCTTACAAGTAATGTGGGCACCCTCGCACTGATCGGCGCGATTTCGGCGATAGACTGGATCAAAGCTCTTGGAGGATGGGAATGACCCAGCATCACGTGGTAATCATCGGATCCGGCTTTGGCGGCCTATTTGCTGCCAAGGCGCTGAAGAAATCAAACGTCAAGATCACAATGATTGCGGAGACCAGTCACCACCTGTTCCAGCCGCTGCTCTACCAGGTGGCCACCGGCATTTTGTCGGCCGGTGAGATTTCGCCCGCAACGCGCGAAGTTTTGCACCGCCAGCACAATGTCGAGATTCTTTTGGGAACTGTTGAAGACATCGACGTTGAAGCGAAAATCGTTCACTGGTCGAGCCTAAACCGCAAGAAGCAGACCTCCTACGACACGGTTATCGTCGCGGCGGGGGCGGGCCAGTCCTACTTTGGCAACGACCATTTTGCGACCTACGCGCCGGGCATGAAGACCATTGATGATGCTCTGGAACTTCGCGCCCGCATCTTCAGCGCATTCGAACTTGCTGAGATCGAAGAAGATCCCGCCGAAATCGAGAAACTTCTGACCTTCGTTGTCGTCGGCGCGGGCCCCACGGGCGTGGAGATGGCCGGACAAATCCGCGAACTAGCGGACAAAACACTGCGTGGCGAATACCGCAACTTTGACCCTTCCGACGCGCGGGTCATCCTTGCCGACGGCGTTGACCTACCACTTTCCCAGTTTGGTGAGAAGCTTGGGAACCGTACTAAAACCGCCCTGGAGAAGCTCGGCGTCGAAGTCCGCACAGGCACACTCGTAACCGAAATCGATGAGCATTCCGTGACCATGCGTGCCAAGGACGGCTCCGAAGAAGTCGTTCCGTGCGCCTGCAAAGTTTGGGCAGCCGGAGTCCAGGGAAATCCTCTGGGCAAGAAGCTCACCGATCAGGTTGGCGCAGAGGTAGACCGGGCCGGCCGCGTCCTCGTAAATGCCGATTTGACGCTTCCTGGACGTGACGACGTTTTCGTGGTCGGTGACCTCATGTCGTATAAGAACGTTCCCGGCGTTGCGCAGGGCGCCATCCAATCCGCGCGTTTCGTCGCTGACCTAATCGACGCGCGAGTTTCGGGCCGCGAGCCGAGGAGGACCGTCTTCGAGTACAAAGACAAGGGCTCCATGGCGACGATTTCCAAGTTCGAAGCCGTCGTCTCCATTGGCAAGCTAAAACTGAGCGGATTCATCGCCTGGATGGCGTGGCTGTTCCTGCACCTGCTCTACATCGCGGGATTCAAGAACCAACTCGCGACACTCGTGCGCTGGTTCGTATCCTTCATGTCAAACAACCGTTCAGCGCGAAACATCACCAACCAGCAGATGCTTGGGCGCCTCGCGCTTCAAAAACTCGATAAGGACGAATTCGACGAAATCATGTCCAGCGTCCACAACGTCCAAGACGAAACGGCCGAATCCAAAAATATTGATGAGGGCGGGGCTGAGTCCTGACCTGGTAGATGCAGGCCTATTTCTGCCCGGAGCCGAGCATCAGACACAGAGAAACCCGCGACATAGAAACGAAAAAACCCGCGTGATTACGCGGGTTTGGTGGTGGGCCCAGAGGGACTCGAACCCCCGACATCCACGGTGTAAACGTGGC
>DUQT01000037.1 GCA_012837655.1 Actinomyces sp.
AGCTACGTCAGAGCCTGTTGATTGCGAAACGCGTAGCCTACACGCAAGGATTCGAACTGATTCGAGCCGCGTCAGCCGAGTTCGGGTGGAACGTCGACCTGGCGCAGGTGTGCCTGGGATGGCGTGCAGGCTGCATTATTCGCGGCGCAATGCTGGACGAGTTTGCCGAGATCTTAGGCCAAAGTGGTCATCCCGAAGATATTTTGCTCGCGAAAGTTAAAGACATCGAGCGGTGGTTGCCGGCAATGCGGAAGGTCGTCTCCAGCGCAACATAAGTTGGGATGCCCGTCCTGGCGATGGGAGTTTCATTAAGTTTCGTGGAGGAATCAAGAGCGAAGCGACTACCAACTGCTTTGATCCAGGCGCAACGCGACTTCTTTGGGGCACACGGTTTTGAAAGGGTCGACCGCGAAGGCGTGGGCTTCCACGGCCCGTGGCACAGCGACTAGGTCTGCGGTGGTCGGTTCCTGCCGGTCCCAATCGGGGGTAGTCTGAATGTGTGGACGCCCAAGGGAGGGTAGGCAATGACAGAACAACAGGTTGAGTTTGCATGCGCTCGCGGATTTAATCTTTCGGGAATTATTGACACACCGGACGGAGAGGTTAAGACGTGGGCGGTCATTGCGCACTGCTTCACTTGTAACAAGTCGGTTCCCGCGGTGTCACGCATTGCGAAGTCGCTCAAACGCCGCGGCATTGGCGTATTGCGTTTTGACTTTGCGGGACTTGGCGCGTCAGCGGGTAGCTTTACCGAGTCCACTTTTTCAGCAGATGTCGACGATCTGAAAGCTGCGTGCAAGTGGATGCAGGAACAGGGCAGGACGCCCGAGCTTTTGATCGGACATTCCCTGGGCGGCGCAGCCGTCTTGGCCGCCGCCGGAGATATCCCATCCGTCGTTGCGGTCGCTACAGTTGCCGCACCAGCAGACCCGGGTCACGTGGCTGAACTTCTTAAGGATCGCCTGGCACCCGTGTATGAATCCGGAGTCGCTGAAATCCAGATTGCCGGCCACAAAATGCTGGTTGGAGCACCACTATTCGATGACCTAACCAGCCAAGATGAGCACCATGAACGCATCCGAAACCTGAACGCTGCGCTCCTGGTGATTCATTCTCCACAGGACCAGGTGGTAGACATTCATAACGCGATGGACATCTACCGCACAGCTGAAATGCCGAAGAGTTTCATCGCCCTCGACGGCGCCGACCACCTAATGACCAAGAAGGGCGTGGCAGCCTGGGCGGGCGAAATGATCGCCGCCTGGGCCGACCACTATGTCGCTACTGACTAATTGTTTTTCAAAAAAAGTGTCAGTACTTACCTCGCAAGGAGATAATTTCTTCACTTGCCTTAACGATTGCATCGAGAAGTTCCTGATCATCCGCCAATGAAGGGGCGACGTAACCGAGCACTGCGGCCGCGTCCTCCTGCGCAGACTTTCCGACCAGGCCGGTCACGCGATCCGCGGAAGCGTCCTTGACGGGCGCACCGTGCCCCTGCAGGTGAAGCATCCACGCGGCGACAGCTCGAACCGCACCTGTTGGCATCTCGCCCTCATTGCGTAAACGTAAAAGGGTGGGTGCAATGCGGACGGGGATTTTCTGCGAGCCGTCATGCGCGATCTGTGCCAGCAGGTGGCGGATGTTTCTGTTTTCGAAACGTTCGATCAGCGCTTTGGCGTAGTCCTCCCACTCGATGGATAGGCCGGAACCGGCTTCAGACCACCACTCATCAACCCAGCCACGCACGGTCGGGTCCGCAATTGCTTCGCTCACCGTTTCAAACCCGAGGATCGGGCCCGCGTAAGCCATCAGCGAATGCGAACCGTTCAGCATCCACAGTTTGCGCTGCTCGTAGGGTTCAACGTCGTCAACGATCTGAGCTCCAGCTGACTCCCAATCGGGGCGGCCGGCTGGAAAATCACCGGAAATGACCCACTCGCTGAACGGTTCAGTTGGAACAGGTGAAACATCCAGGTAGCCCTGTTCCCGCTCGACCTCGTCGCGCTCCTCGTCGGTAGTTGCAGGTGTAATGCGGTCGACCATGCAGGTCGCCCACGCAACGTTTTGCGAAGTCCAGTCAAGAATCGACGGATCCACCTGCTCCGCGGCGTCCTTCACCACCCGCGAAAACGCCGCCCCATTGTCGGGCAGGTTGTCGCACGGCAAGATCGTGAGCGCCCCCGCACCAGCAAGTCGGCGGGCAAGCAATCCGGACAGAATCCGCACCGGAGCAGTGGAAACCTGCAACCCACGAATATCTTCCATAGTGAAATCAGGGTTTTCGACCACGCGTTTTAGATTTTCGAGGTCGTGAGTCACGTCCTCGTTGTCTGTATCAAGAGAGCCATCATCGCGACGGTAATATCCCGCTTCGGTGACAGTGGACGTGACTACGGCCAGATTTTCAGAGGCGAAGTAGTCGATTAATTGCGCGAAATCCGAGGCCGGGTGGACCACTGAAACGGATGAGATGACCTCGAAAGAATCACCTTCGTTGCCCTTGGTGATGAGGGTGTAGAGGCCATCTTGTGGGCCAAGGAGTTCCGCCATTGTGGGACGCCGACCGGTGAACGCGGCAATGCCCCAGTCGGAGGCGTCGGAGGCATGCTCGGTGTACCACGCCTGGTGGGCGCGAGTGAAGTTGCCCAGGCCGATGTGAACCATGCGAATGTCAGCTGCTGGGCGACCAAAATTTTCACGAGTTAATTTAGGGGTGCTCACAGTTTGAATACCTTTCGCGGTTGAGTGGTTACAAGGTCGATGGCGGTTTCTAGGGCTTCACCCATCTGCAGGCGATGCTCTGCGACGAGGCTGCCGAGGAATGCGGAATCGACGCGACGCGACACATCGTGGCGGGCTGGAATCGAGCAGAACGCGCGCGTGTCATCAATGAATCCGCTGGTCTTGTAGAAACCGGCGTACCCCGTGACGGCTCGGCGATACCGCATGATCGCATCCGTTTCGTCGATGAACCACCACGGTGCGCCAACATACAGTCCGCGGTAGTAGCCCGCCAAAGGCGCAAGCTCGCGGGAATATGTAGTTTCATCCATCGTGAAAACAACCATTTGGAAGTTTTCGTGATTGCCGTACTCAGACAGGATGGGCTGCAGCGCCCTCGAAAATTCAACGGCGTGCGGAACGTCGCCACCAACGTCGGCGCCATATTTTTCAAAGGCGTACGGGTCATGGTTGCGAACTACGGCGGGGTGTAGGGTCATGACAAGTCCGTCGTCGACAGCCATTCGCGCCTGATCATTCACCATGTGGCGGCGCAGGGCATTTCCTTCCGCGGTGGAAATATTTCCCTTGAGCGCTGATTGGTATAGTCGCTCGGCTTCTTCGTCGCTTAGGCGTTCGCAACGTGCATCGGCGTGGGAGTGATCGGTCGAAACAGCTCCGTGATCTTTGAAATATTGGCGTCGAACACGCATGGCTTCAACGTTTCCGGCGTACGTGGACACGTCAACGCCCGCTACTTCGCCAAGCTTATTCGTCAACGCGACCCAACCTGCACGGGCGGGCTCCAGGTAGGCATCGGGACGGAATGTGGGGATAACCCGGCCGTCCCAGTCGGGGTCGTCAACCAGCTGCTGATGTTTCGCCAGGTCGTCGCACGGGTCGTCCGTGGTCGCAAGAGCCTCGATGTTGAATCGTTTGTACAGTGCACGAGGGCGGTATTCAGGCTGATCTATACATTCCTGGATCTGGTCATAAATCTGGTCAGCTGTTTCGGCTGAAGGGCGGACTTTGACCCCGAAAACGTCGTGGAACTCGGATTCGAACCAGAACTGCACGGGAGTGCCGCGCAGATACTTCCAGTTTTCACACAGCAGGCGGAACGCGTTGCGAGACTGGTCCGGAGTCATGTCCGAACCGACCGGCACGCCAAGTTCGGATAGTTCGACGCCCGCGGCTCCATGGAGCATGCGGTTCGTGTAATGGTCGGGAGTAAGCAGAAGTGACGTCGGATCGGAGAATGGAATGTCATCGGCAAGCCACTCAACGGGGACATGGCCGTGGGGTGAGATGATCGGTAGGTCTTTAACAGCTTCGTAGAGTTCGCGTGTGATATCGCGAGTTTTCGGGTCGGCGGGGAACAGACGGTCTGGGTGTGGATTAAGCGGCTTGGGTGACATGAAAATAATCCCTTTCAACGTTGAAATCGGGCTAAGAAGTTGGACGGGCAGGGCCTACGCTGTCGCGCCAAACAACTTTCATGGGGACAACGATGTTTTCCGCGCTGGGGGCGCTTCGGTGACGCAGTTGCGTGATTAGTGCGCGCGCAGCGCGAGCACCTAGTGTCGCGGTGAGCTGGCCAATGGACGAAAGTGATGGAGTTGCGAAGAAAGCTACGACGGAGTTGTCGAATCCAACGACGGACACGGATTCCGGTACCTGTATGCCGCGCGATTGCACGGCTTTGATGAATCCGATTGCGACTATGTCGTTGTAGCAAATCACTGCAGTGGTTTGGTTTTGCAACCAGGCTTTTGCGCCCTCAACTCCGCCCTCCAGATTGGGACTATTGGGGCCGACGCGCCGCAGTTGAATGCCGAGTTCCTCGCAGGAATCGGACAGGGCGCGCCACCGCATCCCATCCGCCCAGGAGGCCTCCGGGCCAGACACGTATGTGATGCGGCGATGCCCCAGGTTGTGCAGGTGTTCGACTGCCTCGCGTACGGCTGTTGCCGTGTCGGGGACGATTGAAGGAATGCCAACAGCATGCCGATTCACCGCAACAACCGGCTTTACTTTCACGATTTGATTAATGGAGGAATCACTCATTCGTGAAGAAGTGAGCACCACTCCATCTACCAGGTGTAGGACTCTTTCGATGGCCTGTCGTTCGTGGGAGTCATCTTCTTGCGAATCGATCAAAAGCACGGTGTAGCCGCGCTTGGTTGCTTCGATCTGGAATCCGCGCATGACCTGGGCGAATACCGGGTTTGAAATGTCAGCGACGACAACCGCGAGGACGTGCGTTTCCTCGCTCAAGTCAGGACTCGTCACCGGCTTGGTTCGGTAGCCCATTTCAGCCGCGATTTCGCGGATTCGCTGCGCAGTTTGCGCGTTGACGCGGCCCGGCCGAGAAAACGTTCTAGATACGGTCGATGGCGCAACCCCTGCGGCCTCGGCAACGTCGTAGATCGTTACGCGCTTATTTTCATCCCGTTCGTTTTTGGCGCTCATGTCTGGTCTTCCCCGTCTGAAGTTGGCCAGGGAGCTCCGGGATAGAGGCCATTTTCCCAAGCAATGTTCTGTGCGCGCGCCAAGGCGATTCGCTGCGGAACGTTCAGCAGATCCGCGAGTTCTTCGACATCCACGTATTCTGCGGTTGCCTGCTGGATCGTTGACTCCTCCCCGTCGCCGGAAACTTTGATCCGAACGGGATGGCCATCGACTTGGACCGTGTGCCATTCGCGTTTGAGGACGCGGCGGTGTGCTGGTGCCGATACGCGCACGCCGATCGTTGAGGTGTGTGCCAAAAGCGCCTCGGTTACTGACTGGACGTGTTCCTTCTTTGCGAGCGCACTGCAGACGTGGGCGGGCCTACCCTTTTTCATGACGATCGGAGTTAGCCACGCGTCAACTGCGCCCGCATCCATGAGTCGATCAATTACTGCTGGCCACACGCGCGGATCAAGGTCGTCCACATTCGCTTCAATTTGGACGACAGTGTCGCCTTCGGAGTACTCATCTTCCCCAGTAATCAGGGTCTTTTCAGTTGTCTTGAATGACGACTTAGTCCCCAATACAACGCGCAGTAGGCCCGCGCGATCCTTTCGAACGCGGGTGCCAGCGCCAAACCCAACGGCCTGCATCTGCATGGACGGAATGTCACCAACCGCAGAGCAGATCGTTCGGATCAGCGTCATCCCCGTTGGCGTACACAGTTCCCCAACATCTTCTGGGCCGCCAGCCTCGATTTCCCAACCGCGCGCAAGTTCCGCAACAGCGGGCGGGGGAACCGTAAGCGTCCCGTGCATAGTTTGGATCGTTCCGGCTCCGACCGCGACTTTCGAGGACGTGGCTTGGGTGATCATTAGGGTGCGAATGGCTTCACAAACACCGACGATATCTCCTATGGAGTCCAAAGCCCCGACCTCGTGGAAGTGGACCGAGTCCACACTTTCACCGTGGACCTTGGCTTCAGCGATGGCGAGTCTGGTGAACGCTTCCGTCGCGAGCTCCCTGGTCACTTCAGGCACGCCGTCCGTGCTCAGCATTTCTTTGATGTCAGAAAGATGTCGAGCTGGCGGGTTGGGTTCGTCGGCAATCACGTCAACCTTTAGTGCGCTAAATGCTCCACGCTGCACGCGACGTTGCTGCAGGTGCAGTTTGTTCGGGGCGATCGTTTCCAGCACTGTAGCAATGGATTCTGCGTCCGCACCTGCCTCAATTAGAGCTGCCAGTAGCATGTCACCGGACGCACCTTCAGTGGCGTCAATCCAAAGGATTTGCTGATCATCATTTAGTGAGGGTTGCCACAGCTTTCCAGGCTCAATCCGTTCGCCTTCTGGAACTTCCGCGCCGTCAGCAGTCACCACGTGTGCCCCATCATGGTGGTGATGCGTGTGTCCGTGATGCGAATGAGTGTGACCTTGTGGATGCCCGTGCTCATGACCAGCGTGCGAGTGCACATGTCCATCGTGTGAATGTCGACCATGCGAGTGTTCGTGCTCGTGTGGTTCCAGATGATGAGCCGGCCCAGTTGGAATGTTATGCATCTTCAGACTCCTTAGCGCTGTCCTCATGCTGGTTGGTTCGCTTGCAGGGTGCAGCTATTTGAGCCGCCAAATGTCCGGCTCCGTAACCGTTGTCAATATTGACAACGCCAACCCCGGGAGCGCAGGCATTCAGCATTCCGAGTAACGCAGCCACGCCCTCGAACGCGGCGCCATAACCCACGGAAGTTGGTACGGCAACGACCGGGCATGACACGAGTCCAGCGACCACAGACGCCAACGCGCCTTCCATTCCCGCAACGACCACGATGACGTCGGCTGATTCTAAGACGTCGCGTCGAGCCAAGATCCGGTCCAGTCCTGCAACTCCTACGTCGATAAGCTCGTCAACTTCGCGGCCCAGATAGCGTGCGGTCAAAGACGCTTCACGCGCGACTGGAATGTCGGAAGTGCCCGCGCAGGCAACGACAACCCGTCCACCAGAAACCTCAGGGGCCTCCCGCGGCCAAGCCAACAGGTGAGCCTGCTGATCGTGCATCGCATCAGGAAACACGTCCAGGACAGCGCGTGCATGATCCTTATTTGCGCGCGTGAAAATAACTGTTCCTATCCCGGTGGCCTTCAGCGGATCGTCAGTACGTTCAGCGCGTTGCTTCCACATTTGCGCGATCTCGCGCACCTGGGATTCCGATTTATTTTCACAGTAGACAGCCTCGGGGTATCCGCGGCGAGCGTAACGATCAAAATCCAGATTCGCGTCAGCCATTCTGACCTCCCGCGCCACGACCAGGACTCCCAGCGGTATTCCCAGCGCTCAGGATCGAAAGCGTGAACGCCCCGGAACGTATGCCGTCCAGGTCCAGCGTCACGTGATCGAATCCAGCAGACTTAATTTCATCCACGAGGGCGTGGCGCCGCTGCTGATCGGCGAGTAGGTAAAACTCTTCAGTTGGAACCTCTACGCGGGCGATGCTTCCGTGATGGCGCACCCGACAGTCAGAGAATCCGGCGCGAAGAACTGCGTCCTCAGCAAGATCGATCATCTGCAGTTTCTTGGCGGTGACGGGCTCACCGTGTGGAATCCGACTTGCCAAGCACGGGGCCGCTGGTTTTTCCGCGCTGATCAGTCCGAACGCTCGAGCGATATCACGAACGTGTGCTTTTGTGGCTCCCGCGGTTCCAAGTGGGTAGAGCACACCGTGTTCACGCGCGGCTTTACCGCCGGGACGGTCTGGGCGCGCAGAGTCGTCGCGGTTCTCGCCATAAACCAGGACGCCGATCTGATGCTGGTCCAACACGGCCTCGTCGAATCGGTTGTAAAGCTCGTCTTTGCAAAAGTAACAGCGGTTTACGGGATTCTTCGAATAATTTGGGTTGTCGAG